>NZ_JBNAJN010000002.1:0-1311 GCF_052047695.1 Candidatus Pelagibacter sp. HIMB1623 | reverse complement strand
GACTCTAGTTTTGCTAGCAATCATTACCCTATAACAACAGAGTCTAAAATTATGATTGAAAGAGGTAAAATTTTATATGAACAGAATTGTGCTTCATGTCATATGATTAACTTATCTGGAGCAAAGAATTGGAAAGGTGTAGATGAGGATGGTCACAGAAAAGCCCCACCTTTAAATGGCACAGGTCACACTTGGCACCATGATGACAAAACACTACATGCTATTATAAAATATGGTCTTGGAAAATTAGTTAAAAATTATGAAGGAAAAATGATGGGCTTTGGAGACAAATTGTCTGATAAAGAAATTGATAGTGTTTTGGCTTATATCAAATCTTTTTGGTCAAAAGAGTACTATGAATATCAATTAAAACTTAATTAACATATTGAATTTTAATATAAAATTCCTAAGTCTAACGAATGATTAAACATTTATTTATTATTACAATTTCTATAATTCTATCAATCTCAACTGCATTTGCTGATAAGAGCATGATGATTGGTAAAAAAGGCAAACAAGAGGACGTCACTAGAGTTATCAAAGTATTGATGTATGATAATTATTTTGAACCTAGCTCTTTTCAAGTTCAATCAGGTGAAACTATAAAGTTTGAAGTAGAAAATGTTGGTGAACTAGTTCATGAATTTAATATTGCAAACTCAAAGATGCATATTCAGCATCAATCTGAAATGCAAAAAATGGTTGAAATGGAAATTTTATTAGCTGATAGCATTGATAAAGATAAAATGAAAAAAATGTCAAAGATGGACAAATCAATGGCACATAGTCATGCTAATAGTGTTTTATTGGAGCCCAAAGGTAGTAAAGATTTGATATGGAAATTTGAAAATGCTTCTAATGTAGAAATTGCATGCAATGTACCAGGTCACTATGAAGTCGGTATGATAGCTAAGGTAGCTATAAATTAAAATTTAAAGTTGGAAAAAACTATATCATTTAACTGGTCTTGCAATCACACTTGGAAACGAAGTGCAATAAATACTGCGTGGTGTTTATTAGGTTGTGCAATAGGAGATTTTGGAACAATTTTATTTTTTCAAATAACAGGTATTCCATGGCCTGTTTTAGCCATTATGACTTTAGCAATTATTAATGGCTTAATCACAAGTATTATTTTGGAAACTATTATATTGATAAGACAAAATTTCAAATTTAAAGATGCTTTAAAAACTGCCTTAGGGATGAGTTTTATCTCAATGGTCAGTATGGAAATTGCAATGAATTTAACAGACTATCTTTTAACAGGTGGAGCCATGTTAACATGGTGGGCTGTTCCTATAATGCTAACAG
>NZ_JBNAJN010000001.1:0-233907 GCF_052047695.1 Candidatus Pelagibacter sp. HIMB1623 | reverse complement strand
ATATTTTACCTTACTATCAGCGATTAATATATTTTGTTTAATATCTAAATTAAAATTTTTGGAAGTAATTATATTGTTTTGACTTACAGCTTTAGAATTACCATTTGCAAAAATTATTTCTTCATTTTTTAGGTAAGTTGCTTTGTCTGAAAAGATAGTAAGATTGATATTTTTATCAAAAAATTTAACATTTCCTGAAACGTTGAGAATATTTTGTGATTTATTATACACAAAGTTTTCTGCAGTTATTTCATGTCCATTATAAGTTTCAGCTTTACCATTTTTGGAACCAATTATTAAATTTCCATCATCTGAAATTTCAATTTCAGTAATATTAAATTTGAATTGTTCCTCTGCATTTGAAATATTATCAGAAATTATCTGCAAAAATAAAATTAAAACTATAATTAAAAAATTACTTTTCATTTATATTGATTAACATTAAAGAATTAATAATACATAAAATTATTATGGGAGAAAAAATAGCAATAATAAGTGGTATTTTTTCAGTCACACCTAAAACACTAAAAAAGTTACTTATATAGTATACAATCACTGATAAAAATAATCCTATAACAATTTTTAAAGAGTTACCTTTAAAACTCTTTGTATTAAACATTATTATTGATGAAAGTATTGTCATTAGCATCAAATATAATGGATATACAAGTATTTTATTTATTTGCAGATCAACATCCACCAATGAATAACTAAGTGATTTATAATTTTTTCTTAAATCAAATAGTTTTAAAATTGATAAAGAAGATAAATTTGAAAACAAAGATTCAATTTTTTTTTGATTAAAATTTGTATCAAATTCTATTAATTGAATTTTTTTATTAGTGTTGTTTTCATATATAGATGCATCATAAATAAGCCACTTATTTTTTTTTATATCTACCTTGTTACTTCTTATATTTTTTATAAGTTTATAGTCTTTATCGAAAGTTGATATAAAGGTTTCTGATAAAATATTATTATTTATTTTTGAGGCGTTAATTATACTTATCTGATCATCAATAATATCTTTAATCCAAAGACCATTTTTATTTATGACAGCTAAATAATCAGATTTGTCAGCAGAATATTGATTTTTTATCTCTAAATAATAGCTCTGTAAAGTTGACGATAAATTATAAAATACAACAATTGCTATAATACCCATTGAAAAACTTAGAGCACTCAAAATATAAATTATCTTTATATTTTTTAATCCAGAATATTTAAAAATATTAATTTCATCATTATTGAAAAGTTTTATAAAAAAAAACTGAGCAGCAATTAAAAAAATAAAAGGAAACATTTCAAATATTATTGATGGTGTGTTCATTAATGACAAATAAATTGGGTAAAATGATCCAACATTTTTGTTACTAAAAAATTCTATTTCTTGGAGAATATTTAGAATAAATACAAGACTAAGCATCACTAAAAAAACGTTTAAAAATGATTTTAAAAAACTGATTATTATAAATTGTATATGTGTTTTCATAATTAAATTCTTATTTTATTAAACTTAAATTTATAAATTAAAATAAAGTAAAGAATTATAATGGAAATGATCGGTAGCAGCATAAAAAATATATTTTTCAAAAAAAGATTTCCAACAAATCCTAGGGCACTTTCAGAAACTACTATCGTAAATGTACCTAATAAAAAAATCGAATATCTAAATTTTAAATAGTTAATATTTTCTTTAGTTATAATTAAGTTTATAGATGCAATTAATATTAACAAAGGTAGATAGAACGGTATAACAAGTCTTTTGAATAATTCTTTATAAACATTTTTCGGTTTATTTTGATTGCAATTAAGAAGATTAATTTTTTGATTTAAATATATACTTTTTATGCAATTTATCAGGTCCAAGGTCGATTGTTCTTGAAGTTTTCTATGTTTCATGAAATGTGATTCCATTTCACCTAATCTAAAATCAGATTTAGCAAAACTAAAATTTGTGACCTTGTTATTATTATTATTTACACTTTCTCCATCATATAAAACTAGTACTTTACTTTCTCCTCTATCTTCAAATATTCCTTTTTTAGCAAATGTAACTTGAAATTTATTTTTATTTGTTCTTTTTTTTATATAAATATTTATAAACTCATCATTATCATTCTTATCTTCTGCAAATATTGTAAGTCCTTTAATATTATCATTAAATTTTTTTGGTTTTATAAGTCCTTCAAAATAATCAACATCTGAAGTTCTCAATAATCCTCTAGCAATTTCTTGTGATTTTGGTGTTATGTACGTGAGTAATAAAATTTGCAAAACTAATATTAGAATTGAAAAAAGAAAAAAAAAATTGATTAGAGAAATTTTTTCTATTCCATGATTCCAATAAATAATTAACTCATTTCTTAATTCATATTTTATAAAAACATATGAAAAGCCAAAGAAAATACAAAAAGGTAACACTTTGCTAATAATTTTTGGAAAATTTAAAAGAGTATAAAGAAGATATATTTTGTGATTTCTCCCGTCTTCAATCATTATATCTAAAAAATTTACAGCCTGAAATACCCAGATTATTGAACTAATCCCCAGCAAAGCAATTAAAGAAAAAACTAAACAATCAGATAAAAGTTTCCTAAATATTATTTTTTTCATTGAAATAAGCTATATTTATTCATATATAGCATCCATCTTTAGCATATTGAATTTAAATTTATGAGTGTTCAGATCAATTATAATAAAACCTTATCACCCAATAGTTCAGTAAATAAAGTCTTATTTGTAGACGATAAATATAAAACTTTAGGCCTAAAAAAACATTTATCTAATAAAGAATATAATTGTGTTTTGGATTTGTTAAAATCAAAAGATATTAAAAAAAAAATCTTAAGTTTTGAAGTAAGTTCCAAAGTTAAAATAGTTTTAGTATCTATTAAGAAAGAAATATCGAGTTCAGAATTGGAGAATTTAGGAGCAAAATTTTATGATAATTTTAAAAAATCTCAAATAAAAAACTTTAATATTAATTCGGATACGTCACCAAAAAATATAAATAATATAGTTGGTTATTTTTTGCATGGCTTGAAGTTAAAATCTTATAGATTTGAAAAATATAAATCTAATAAAAGCAAAGAACATTTAATTGTTACAGTTAGTGGTAAAAATAAACCATCTTTAAAAGAACAGATGAAATTCAAAGCTATTGAGGAAGGTACTTTTTATACTAGAGATCTAGTTTCTGAACCAGGCAATGTTTTACATCCAGATGAATATGCAAGAAGAATAAACTCTTTAAAAAAAGATGGTCTAAAAATAAATATATACAATGAAAAAAAATTAAAAAAATTAGGAATGAATGCTCTTCTTGGAGTTGGACAAGGAAGTATTAGAGGATCTTATTTAGCTGTAATGGAGTGGAATGGTTTGAAAAATAACTCTAAACCTTTAGCTTTTGTAGGTAAAGGAGTGTGTTTTGATACTGGAGGTATTTCATTAAAACCTGCTAAATTCATGGAAGATATGACATATGATATGGCCGGTTCTGCCGTAGTTGTAGGATTGATGAAAAGTTTAGCCAAAAGAAAAGCAAAAATAAATGCTGTTGGAATAGTAGGCCTGGTTGAAAATATGCCAGGAGGTAATGCTCAAAGACCAGGGGATATTGTTAAATCTTACAGTGGAAAAACTATAGAAATTTTAAATACTGACGCTGAAGGAAGATTGGTTTTAGCAGATGCATTAACCTATACAGAAGAAAAATATAAACCACAGTTTATAGTTGATTTAGCTACACTAACTGGAGCAATAATAGTTTCATTGGGATCTGAATATGCAGGACTTTTTTCTAATGATGATAAACTATCAAAACATTTAATTGATACCGGGGAAAAAGTTGAAGAGAAAGTTTGGCGTATGCCATTAAATAAAAATTTTGATAAATTAATCGACTCAAAAAATGCAGATATGCAAAATATTAATTATGTCGGAGGAGCAGGATCAACCACTGCAGCACAGTTTTTGCAAAGATTTATTTTAAAGAAAACACCTTGGGCACATTTAGATATTGCAGGGATGGCTTTTTCAAAATATGGAGGTGCTTTAAATTCAGGAGGTGCTACGGGTTATGGAGTTAGATTATTAAACAAACTAATAGAGGATAACTATGAGTAATACAGAACAGACATTATCAATCATTAAACCAGATGCAGTTGAAAGAAATCTTGAAAACGAAATAAAGGAAATGTTTAAAAACAAAGGTTTTTCCATTGTTAAAGAAAAAAAAATCCAAATAGAAAAATCAGAGGCTGAAAATTTTTATAAAGTTCATGAAACAAAGCCATTTTATAATGATTTGTGCGAATATCTTTCATCTGGTCCAATAGTTGTTATGGTGCTTGAAAAAGACAATGCTGTATTGGCTAACAGAGAATTAATGGGAGCCACAAACCCAGAAGACGCTAGCGATGGAACTATTAGAAAAAAATATGGAATCTCTATAGATAAGAACTCTGTTCATGGTTCAGATAGCGTTGAAAATGCAAAAATTGAAATAGATTTCTTTTTTAAAGATTAAATATTTTTAAAATAGACTTCGGATACAGTTTATGTTCTTCCTTAAGAACTTTTTTAGCAAGTGAAGTTGCGGTATCATTTTTACTAACTCTTACTTTAGCTTGCAAAATAATTTTTCCAGAATCTAATTTAGAATTTACATGGTGAACAGTACATCCAGAATATTTTTCTTTTTTATCTATTGCTCTTTGGTGAGTATTCAAACCTTTGAATTTTGGAAGTAATGATGGGTGAATATTTAGTATTTTCCCCTCAAATTTTTTAATAAAATTACTCGATAAAATTTTCATAAAGCCAGCAAGGCAAATTAATTCTATTTGATTTTTTTTTAAGAGATAAAGAATTTTTTTTTCAGCTAGTGAAAAATTTGAAAAACTAACAACTTTTTTTTTAATTTTATAAAGTTTGGAAAAATTAAGTCCCTTAGCTTTAGATGTATTAGAAATAATAAAATTAATAGATATAGGTGATTTTTTTGTTTTAGAAAATTTTATTAATGATTTTAAGTTACTTCCATTGCCAGAAATAAATACTGCAGTTTTTACTTTTTTAGACCCAATTAATTGAACCATTTAATTTAACTTTATTTTTTCCTTTTACGATTTTTCCTATCACGTAGGGCTTATATTCATTTGAAAAAAATTTTTTAACTTTTTCAAGATTATTAGGTTTTACAATTAAACAAAATCCAACTCCACAATTAAAAGTTTTTAACATTTCTTTTTCTGACACTCCATTTTCTTTAAGCCATTTAAATATTTTTAAAGTTTTAATGTTTTTCAAGTTAATTTCAGCTGTAAGATTTTTAGGAATTACTCTTTTAATGTTGTCTGACAATCCACCACCTGTAATATTCGCACAACTATTTATTAAATTTTTATTAATTAAACTAATTATTTCTTTAACATATATTTTTGTAGGTTTTAATAATTCTGATTTTAAAAATTTATTTTTTTTAATATTAATTTTTTTTTGTTGTAGCAAGTATCTAACAAGAGAGTAGCCATTTGAGTGTAAGCCACTTGAGGGCACAGCCAAAATAAGATCATTATTTTTTATTTTTTCTTTATATAAAATCTTATTTCCATCAACTATACCAACTGCAAATCCAGCTATATCAAATTTACCTTTTTCATATGTTCCTGGCATTTCAGCTGTTTCACCACCTACAAGATTACATCCAGATTGGTCGCAACCATTAACTATACCTTTAATAATTGACTTCAATTTAGGTAAGTCAATTTTATTTATTGAAATATAATCTAAAAAAAATAATGGCTTTGCTCCTTGGACAATTAAATCATTCACACTCATTGCAACCAAATCAATTCCTATGGTATCAAATTTATTTAAAATATTTGCTATTTCTATTTTTGTTCCAACTCCGTCGGTACAAGCTACAATTTTAGGATCTTTAAAATTTTTTGGGATTTCACTAATAGAGCCAAAACCTCCAATATTTGAAAACTTTTTTTTGCCTTTTTTATTTGATGAAACTTTAGCTATGAAATCTACAAAATTGTCAGCTTTATCAATACTAACCCCACTTTTTTTATAGGTAAAATTTTTTTTATTCATTAAAATAATTTATGAAATTTATTTCTCAGTTTTTTAAATCATTTCACTTATATAAGTATTTTTTAGTTCTTGCTTTACTAAATGTTTTTTTTTCCACAGACAAAATTGAAGCTAAAACATTTTTAATTAATGATATTGAGATATCAACACCGTTTGAGATTAATTTTGACAAGAATCAAATAATAGAAGAAGGATTTATTCAAGCATTTAATCAATTAATGTTAAAAATTTCAAAAAGTAATGATTACACTAAATTAAATAAAACTTCTTTAAATAAAATTAAGAGCATGGTTGAAACTTTTTCAATTGATGATGAAAAATTTATAAATGAAATATATTATTTAAAATTAAATGTATCTTTTAATAAAAAAAGTATTTTTAATCATTTAGAAAATCTAAATATATTTCCTTCTATACCACAAAAAAAAGAACTTATTTTTATTCCTATTATAATCGACCAAACAACAAATGAAATTAAAATTTTTTCAGATAATATTTTTTATAATAATTGGAACCTAAACAAAAAAAATTATAATTTGCTGAGTTATATTTTACCTTCAGAAGATCTAGAGGATTATAATTTAATTAGAAATAATATTGGTCAAATAGAAAATTTTAATTTTTATGAAATTATCAATAAATACAATCTTAATGATTATATAATCAGTATTTTTTTTATAGAGGATAAGCAAGTTAAAATATTGAACAAAATTTATTTAGATAATGAAAAAAAAATTAAAAATTTAATGTTAAAAAATATTAATTTAAATAATCAAGATGAAATCAATAAAGCAATTGCAAAATTAAAAGCAATTTACGAAGATCATTGGAAACAGCAAAATGAAATAAATACTTCTATGAAATTAGAATTAACTATATCTATTGATAATAGCAACAATATTAAAATAAAAAAACTCGAAGAAAATTTGTTAGAGACAGATTTAAT
Organism: Candidatus Pelagibacter sp. HIMB1623; assembly: GCF_052047695.1. Classification (NCBI taxonomy): domain Bacteria; kingdom Pseudomonadati; phylum Pseudomonadota; class Alphaproteobacteria; order Candidatus Pelagibacterales; family Candidatus Pelagibacteraceae; genus Candidatus Pelagibacter; species Candidatus Pelagibacter sp. HIMB1623. The sequence continues at coordinate 226,850 of NZ_JBNAJN010000001.1, read as the reverse complement.
TTATAATTTTTATATTTATAAATTTGATAACAAAAATAATTATTACAATATTATATTTAATGGTACGCCTGATAAATTTTTAAAAACAATGAAAAATTTTGATTATGAAATAGAAACAAAAAATAAAATTTGGGTTGTTAAATGAGTACGCTTAATCAACAAATATTAAACTTTGATTTTGATCAAAATTTTAAAGATCAAGATTTCTATGTTTCTAAAAGTAATGAACATTCCTTCATTCTTTTGAACAAATGGCCCAAATGGGAAAAAAACTTTATTAATTTAGTGGGTGAAAATTTTTCAGGTAAAACTCATTTATCAAATATTTTTCTTGAAAAATTTAATGGGATAAAAATTAGTTTTAAAAATATTGATAATAATTTTTTAAAAAAAATAAAAATATTTGAAAATATAGTTTTGGAAGATTTAAATGAAGATATAGATGAAAAGTTACTTTACACTTTGATCAATATTATTGACCAAGATAACAAATATTTATTAATCACTTCAACAAAACCCATTGTTGACTATGATTTCAAACTTACAGATTTAAATTCTAGATCTAAAAATTTTCTTATATCTCAAATTGAAAAACCTGGAGATGATCTTCTTTACGCACTTATTTTAAAAAATTTATCTGATCGTCAAATACTAATAGAAAAAAAACTAATTGATTATATCATTAATAGAATTGACAGATCCTATGGTAAAATATCTGATTTCATATATAAGATCGACGAAATTAGTTTAAAAAGAAAAAAATCTATAGACTTTAAAATTATAAAAGAGGCTTTAGGGGATTAGTTGACAAAATACAGAACACATAAATGCAACCAGTTAAGAATTGCAGATGTAGATAAAGAGGTGCTGCTCTCTGGCTGGATTAATAAAAAAAGAGATCATGGTAATTTATTATTTGTTGATCTAAGAGATAATTATGGAATTACACAATGTATTATAGATAAAGATAATCAATTTTTTTCAGACTTGGAAAAAATTCAACTAGAAACTGTTATCAAAATTGAGGGAAAAGTAGTCAATAGATCTAATGAAACAATAAATAAAGAGATAGAAACTGGTGAAATAGAAGTAGCTATAAAAAAATATGAAATTTTGGGAACTTGCAAAGAATTACCTATGCCGGTTTTTAGTGACCAAGAATATTCTGAAGAAATAAGGCTAAAATATAGATTTTTAGATTTAAGAAGAAAAAAAATTCATGAAAATATAATTTTAAGATCAAAAGTTATTTCTCACATTAGAAGTGAAATGACAAAGCTAGGTTTTCTTGAATTTCAAACACCTATATTAACATCTTCAAGTCCAGAAGGGGCAAGGGACTTTTTAGTGCCAAGCCGACTGAACCCAGGAAAATTTTATGCTCTGCCTCAAGCTCCTCAACAATTTAAACAATTAATAATGGTCTCAGGATTTGATAAATATTTTCAAATAGCTCCATGCTTTAGAGACGAAGATGCAAGGGCCGATAGAAGCCCTGGTGAATTTTATCAATTAGATTTAGAAATGTCTTTTGTAGAACAACAAGATATATTTGATGTTGTTGAAACGCTTTTAGTGAATACTTTCAAAAAATTTTCTATGAAAAAACTTATGTTCGATAAGTTTCCTAAAATTTCCTACAAAGAAGCAATGCTTAAATATGGAAGCGATAAACCTGATTTAAGAAACCCACTCATTATAAACGATATTACAGATATATTTATTAGAGAAGATGTATCGTTTGAAATTTTTAAAAAATTAGTAAAATCTGGTTCAAATGTTAGATGTATTGTAACCAAAAATACAAAAGATAAACCTAGAAGTTTTTTTGATAATATTGATAAATGGGCAAAGGGAGAAGGTGCTTCTGGTCTAGCTTATTTCACTTTAGAAAAAGACAAGGAAATTTCAGCAAAGGGTCCTATTGGAAAATTTTTTTCTAATGATGCTTTGGCAGAAATTATGAAAAAAACTAATTGTGAAGTAGGGGATAGTATATTTATGGCCTGTGGAAAGCAGAATGAGTTAGAGAAAATTACTGCTCTTGCACGAGACAAAATTGCAAAAGATTTAGAATTAATTGACCCTAATGTTTTTGCATTTTGCTGGGTTGTAGATTACCCAATGTTCGAAAGAGATGAAGTGACAAATGATATAAAATTTAGTCATAATCCTTTTTCAATGCCGCAAGGAGATCTCACTGAGGAAAATTTTAAAAATCCATTAGATATTTTAGCGTATCAATATGATATTGTATGTAATGGAATTGAGCTTTCTTCTGGGGCTATTAGAAATCACAAGCCAGAATTAATGTATAAACTATTCTCGATAGCTGGTTATGATAAAAAACAAGTGGATGAGGATTTTAGTGGAATGATTAATGCATTAAGTTATGGAGCACCACCACACGGTGGAATTGCTCCGGGAATAGATAGAATAGTAATGTTGTTAGCAAATGAAAAAAATATTAGGGAGGTGACTATGTTTCCTATGAATCAAAATGCACAAGATTTAATGATGAATGCACCTTCTGAAGTAAATCCAAATCAATTAAAAGAACTTAATATTTCTATAAAAAATAAGAATTAATTTTTATTTTTTTCCTTTAAGACTAATTTTAACATCTGAAAGATCTACCAGATTTTTTTTATAGTTGTTTCTCACAAAACCTTTGCTGGTAATATCTTTAACAATTTTCAATAATTGGTTTTGATCATCAGTATTTTGATCTTCAGTTATATTTTCATTACCACCAATTGCTGGAGTATGAGCAAGGTCTTCTCTATTTTGATATGAAATTGCTAGCTCTCTAAAAATATAATCCAAAATAGACGTCGCGCTTAAAATTCTGTCATTTCCATAAACTTTTCCAGACGGTTCAAATTTTGTGCCTACAAATGCACTTATAAATTCATCAAGAGGAACTCCGTACTGTAGTCCAAGAGACACTGCAATTGCAAAGTTATTCATCAATGCTTTTACAAGCTCTCCCTCTTTGCTTGTATCTATAAATATCTCTCCTATTTTACCATCTTCATATTCTCCGGTATGTAAGTAAACTTTATGGTCACCAATAGTTGCTTTTTGAATATAGCCCTTTCTTCTATCGGGCATGCTGAATCTTTTTCCTGATTTTTCAATAGACTTGTTAAGATTCGTTACAACACTATCTTTGGATATTGAATTTGAGTTATTTGTTTCTGAAACAATTTCAACTTTTTTCGTTTCTACAATTTTACTGTTATTATTAGGATCTAAGCTTTTTGTTTTTCTATTGTCTAGCTTTACATCAAGAACTTCAAATTTACCGTCATCTCTTTTTTCTAAATTTTTTAACTCTGTTTCATTTATATCATCTAAATAATGATTTACTTTAAAAGTGCAGGTATAATATGTTTCAACTAGATACTTCGCCATTTGTCCTCTTTATAATTTTAATTTGAATATTGAATCAATTGATTTATATACTTATTCATATTTTAGTCTAATTTAAATTTTACAATTTTTAATTGAATAAATAAAAAAAATAATGTTGACACTTTTTAAAAAAATTTTCATTTGGTGGAATCAAGATACATTTGGAACAAGATTAAAAACTATTTTTTTTGGAAAACTAGTTGGCACAGATGAGTTCGGCAATAAGTACTATGAAAGTAAAAATGGAAAAAGATGGATTGTGTATTTTGATAATGTTGATGCGTCTAAAATTCCTGTAGAATGGTATTCATGGATACATTTTACTCCTAATAAAATTGAAAAAACTCATAATTTAGAAAAATATGATTGGCAAAAACCTCACCAGTCAAACCTAACTGGCACTGATAAGGCTTATTATCCAAACAAGAATAAAAATGCAGTTGAGAAAAAATATTCTAGCTGGAAAGAGTAATTTTAAATTTATTATATTAGTTTGCTTTTTCTATTTTAGTTTTACCATCAATTCATATTCTAAAAGTAATTTAGAGGGTTCATTTGTTAATATAAAAGTTTTAGATAAAATTAGTTCAAAAAATACCTTGCTTACTTTAAAAAATGGAGAGTTAAAACAATTTAATGATTTATCAATTAAAAGTTTAAAATGTAAAAATTCTGAGTTTGATGATAATCCAGAAATAACAGCATATTTACAAGTTAAAGACCTAAATGAAAAAAATAAAAATGAAGTCTTTGTTTTTAATGGATGGATTTTTTCCTCTAGTCCTTCAATAACTCCATTTGATCATCCAGTTTATGATATTTGGTTGGTTAGTTGTTTTTAAACAATACTATCGTTATCAAGCCAACTTACGTTAAAATCTGAATTAATAAATTTTTTGTGATTTAATAATTTTTTATGCAGTGGAATCGTAGTTGTAATTCCCTCAATAACAAATTCATCTAATGATCTATTCATTCTTTGAATTGCCTCTGTTCTATTTCTTCCATGGCAAATTAATTTGCAAACCATACTGTCATAGTAAGGAGTTACTTTGTAACCTTGAAATATAGCTCCATCTACTCTTGTTCTAAAACCTGAAGGTTGATGACACATGGTAATAACACCTGGAGATGGTTGAAAATTTTTACTTGCATCTTCAGCGTTTATTCTACATTCTATAGCGTGTCCTCTGGGGTTGATATCACTTTGGTTTAGTGCTGTTTCACCAGAAAATGCAATCCAAATTTGCTCTTTAATAATATCAATACCTGTAACCATTTCAGTTACTGGGTGTTCTACTTGAACTCTTGTGTTCATTTCTAAAAAATAAAATTTACCATCTTCATAAATGAATTCGACAGTACCAGCACCCATATATCCAATTTTTTCGACCATATTTACTGTTTTTTTAAAAAGATCTTTTCTTATTTCTTCATTTAAAACTGGGCTAGGTGTTTCCTCAATTAATTTTTGATGTCTTCTTTGCACTGAACAATCTCTTTCATGAAGGTGTACTGCTCTATTTTTTCCAGCCAATATTTGAACTTCTATATGTCTTGGATTTTGAAAAAACTTCTCAATATAGACTTCATCATTTCCAAAATATTTTTGAGCTTCTGATTTTGCAGTAGAAAATAAAGTTTCAAAGTCTTCCTCTTTATGAACTATTTTCATTCCTTTTCCACCTCCACCACCTGATGCTTTTATTAAGACAGGAAAACCAATTTTTTTACATAAATCTTTAGCTTCAGATATATCTTTAACACCACCTTCAGATCCCTCAATTACTGGCAAACCATTTTCTTTTGCTATTCTTTTGGCTTGAATTTTATCTCCCATCATTTCGATGTGCTTAGAAGATGCTCCAATAAAGTTAATTTTATTTTCCTCTAGAATTTTTGCAAAGTTTGCATTCTCAGATAAAAATCCATATCCTGGGTGCACAGCATCAGCATTAGTAAGTTCAATTGCAGACATCAAAGCGGGTATATTTAAATAACTATTAGCTGGTTGGTGAGAACCAATGCATACACTTTCGTCAGCCATTCTTACATGCATGCTTTCCCTATCTACATCTGAATGAACAGCTACAGTAGGTATTCCCCATTCCTTACATGCTCGTATAATTCTAACTGCAATTTCCCCACGGTTTGCAATTAATATTTTTTTAAACATTATTTATTCTAAGATAATAATAGTTTGGCCAAATTCGACTGGCTGACCATCTTCTACACAAATTTCTTTGACAATCCCATCTTCTGTTGAAGGAACATGATTCATAGTTTTCATGGCTTCAACAATCATAATTGTGTCACCTTTTTTAATTTTTTTTCCAACCTCAACAAACTTTTTAGCTCCAGGTTCAGGCGCATGATAAGCTGTACCAATAATAGGTGAGGTAATTTCTTTACCTGTCTTCAAACTTGATACGCTAGGAACAGCATCGTTATTTGACGCAACACTGGACGGTGAAATTATTTGTGGTTGAGAATTTATAGAAACATTATTTTTTGAGACTTTTATCTTTGTGTCTTTTTCAGTTATTTCTATTTCTGTTAGATTGAATTCATCTAAATAATCACTTAGTTCTTGGATTATTTTTTTATCTATTTTCATTTTGCAAAGTCTTTTGTAATGAAATTATGGCCAAAATATATCCTTCTACACCCAATCCAAAAATTCCACCTGTTACAACACCACTTATAAGTGATTTATGTCTAAATTCTTCTCTTTTATATATGTTAGAAATATGTAACTCAATTATTGGTTTTTTAAAAATATCAAGTGCATCTCTGATAGCTACTGATGTATGAGTAAAACCTGCAGCATTTATGATTAGACCGTCGTATTTATTTCTCGCATCTTGGATTATATTTACAAGTTCACCTTCAATATTTGATTGAGCAAAATCCACATGAATACCGATTTCATTCCCTTTTTTTGAGCAATTGTCTTTTAATTGCTCAAAAGTTGTCGCGCCATATTGTGATTGTTCTCTTTCACCTAATAGATTAAGATTTGGACCATTAATAATAATTATTTTATTATCCATTCAGCTTTTATATACGATGAAAAAAATAAAAAAAATAAAAATTAAATTAAATGGTAAAACTAAATCACTGCCAGTTTCAACTTATCTATCTAATCTGTTAAAAAAACTAAATATTTCAATAAATAAAGTAGCTATTGAGCTAAATGAGGAAATAATAGATAAAAAAAAAATAAATAAAATTAAATTAAATGAAAATGACAAAATTGAGATAGTGCATTTTATTGGAGGAGGTTAATTGAAAAAAGACAATTTTATAATTGCAAAAAAAAAATTTAATTCAAGACTTATTGTTGGAACTGGAAAGTACAAAAACATGTCTGAATGCGCTAAAGCAATCAAATTATCAGGAGCTGATATTGTAACTGTTGCAGTTAGAAGAGTAAATATTACAGATAAAAATAAACCATTATTAATGGATTATATTGACCCAAAAAAAATTACATATCTTCCAAACACAGCAGGTTGTTTTACTGCAAAAGACGCATTAAGAACTTTGAGACTTGCACGAGAAATTGGTGGATGGAAATTAGTAAAATTAGAAGTTTTAGGAGATAAAAAAAATCTTTTTCCAGATATGATTGAAACATTAAAATCTACCGAGGTGCTTGCAAAAGAAGGATTTAAAGTGATGGTTTATTGTAATGATGATCCTTTAATGGCTAAAAGATTAGAAAATGCAGGAGCTGATGCAATTATGCCTTTAGCTGCTCCTATAGGCTCAGGATTAGGAGTTTTAAACAAAATAAACATACAAATTATCCGTAAGCAAACTAAACTTCCTTTAATTATTGACGCTGGATTAGGACAAGCATCAGATGCAACTATTGCAATGGAACTTGGATGTGATGGAGTATTGGTGAATACTGCCATAGCCAATGCAAAAAAACCTTTTGAAATGGCAATAGCATTCAAACATGCAGTGATTGCAGGAAGACAATCTTTTAAATCAGGAAGGATAAATAAAACATTGATGGGAAATGCATCCTCACCTATCAAAGGTATAATTTAGTTTTTTTTATAAAATTTCTTTTTTTTGAATTTTTTTTTGTATTTTTTATTATTTTCTTTTTTTTCATTAACTTGAGTCTCTAATTTCTGAACTTCTAAATTCTTTAGTTTTTCAAAATTTTCAATTAATTCTAATGTTTTTTTGGATTTATTTTGTACATTAATTACATATTCAGGAATTATCAAAGAGTTGTCACTTATAATATCAATTGTCATTTTATTTTTTTTTTCAAAATAGGTAAGATCATCAACAAAATTTTCTTTTAAAAAATCAGAAATTTTTTCACAAACTCTCAGTTCTACAAACTTTGCTTTATTGATAACTGCTTTTAATTCTACAGTTTTAAGTAATTTTTGTGCGAAAGACTCATCAGTTAATGTTACTTTCCATTTTATTGCACTTTCTCTTAATCTTTGTCTGGACATTTCTAGTAGGCCAAAATTACTTATTCTTCCGATTTGAATTCTAGCTCTGTCAGTTCTACATTTTTCTTTTAGTTTTCTCTCAACCAATCTTCTATTTCCATAGCTAAGCATATCTATAAAATCGATTATAATTAAGCCAGATAAGTCTCTTATCTTTATTTGTCTTGCGATTTCTTCAGCTGCTTCAATATTTGTATCCAAAGCTGTGCTCTCAACATTTTTGCCCTTAATCGAACTGCCTGAGTTAATATCTATAGATACTAATGCCTCTGTTGGATTAATAACTAAATATCCACCAGATTTAAGTTTTATTTCAGATTCAAATATTTGATTTAATTTTTGCTCAATATTTTCTTGAATAAATAATGGAACTTTACCTCTATATTTTTTTACTTTTTTAACATTTGATGGCATCATTGTTTTCATGAATGATTGTGCTTTTTTGTAACCATCATTTCCTTCTACGACAATATTTTGAGTATTTTCATCAAACATATCTCTTAAAGTTCTTTTAATAATTTCACTTTCTTGATGAATTAACGAAGGAGCAATAGAATTAATTGCATTTTCTTTTATTTGATTCCAAGTTTTTATTAAGGATGATAAATCATTATTAATCTCGTTCTTTGTTTTATTGCTACCAGCCGTTCTAACTATTAAACCCATCTCTCTAGGAATTTCAATTTCATTTAAAATAGTTCTAATTTTTTTTCTATCAGTAGGGTTAAAAATTTTTCTAGAAATTCCCCCTCCTTTCGGGGTATTAGGCATTAGAACGATATATTTACCTGCAATAGAAATAAATGTACTAAGAGCCGCACCTTTTTGACCTCGTTCATCTTTAATTACTTGAACTAAAATTACTTGGTTTGGTTTTATTACCTCTTGAATTTTATATCTTTTAAATCTGAATTTATTTTCTTTCTTTTTTTCAGTTTGTTTTTCATTTTCTAAATTGTTTGTGGCTTCATTATTTTCTGTATTTTCAATTTCTTCATTATTTTCTTTTTCAATTGGGTCATCAATTTCTAATTTTCCTTCTGCAATATTTTCTTCCTCTTTAGCTTCAACCTGTTTGGATAATTCTTCTCTAGCTTTTTCTTCTTCTTCTTTAATTTTTTCTAAATCAGCTTTAGGTATTTGATAGTAATCTGATTGTATATCATTAAATGATAAAAAACCGTGTCTTTCTCTACCAAAGTCAACAAACGCTGCTTGTAAAGATGGCTCTATCCTACTTACTTTTCCTAAGTAGATATTGTTTTTAATTAAATTATTTTTTAAACCTTCGTACTCGTAATCTTCAATATTTTCACCGGATTTAAGTACAACTCTAGTTTCGTTAGGATGCGAAGCATCAATATATAAATTTTTTTCCATAATATTTTGATTTTTAATTTCATTAATTTTTAAATTTTAAATAAATTTTGTTAATTCTAATGCCTTATCTTTAACAAATTCCTGCATATAATGGAAACTAAAATGGACAAGTATATAAAGAATATTCTTATTGTTTTTATATCTTTTGTTCTTCTATCTATTGTTTTTGTTGTTGGTATTTTGTGGAATTATTCTAATCAATTACCAGACTATAAATTTCTCAAAAATTATAAACCACCAGTTTCAAGCAAAGTTTATTCAGGTAATGGTGAATTAGTTGCAGATTTTTCTCAGGAAAAAAGAATTTTCGTACCTTACAATACTATTCCTAAAAATGTTATAAATGCATTTTTATCTGCAGAAGATAAAAATTTTTTCTCACACCCAGGTGTAGATGCAAAAGGTGTTTTAAGGGCAATAATAAACAATATTTCTAATGTTATTTCTTCAAGAAGATTGGAAGGTGCTTCTACAATAACACAGCAGGTTGCAAAAAATTTTCTTTTATCTAATGAGGTAAGCATCAACAGAAAAATTAAAGAAGCCATACTGGCTTTTAGGATTGAGAGAGCTTTAACTAAGGAAAGAATTCTAGAACTTTATCTGAACCAAATCTATTTAGGAAGCGGTGCTTATGGAGTTGCTGCTGCAAGTTTGGAATATTTTGATAAATCAATTAGAGATTTAAACCATATAGAGGCTGCATTATTAGCAGCTCTACCCAAAGCTCCAAGTAGATATAATCCTTATAAAGATATTGAAATTGCAAAGTTTAGAAGAAATCTAGTTTTGAAAAACATGCTAGATAATAATTATATAAATTTAGCATCTTACAATAAATTTAAAAATCAGGAAATAAATCTAAACAAAAATAAAAAAATATATTTAGAAGACGCTCAATATTATATCGAAGATGTAAGAAAAAATGTAATTGAAACATTTAGTTATGATCAAATTTACAAGAAAGGTTTTAACATAAATACACCTATAAATATAAAATTTCAAAACAATGCTACAAAATCATTAAGAGATGGTTTGTTAGCTTATGATAAACGAAAAGGTTGGAGAGGACCAATAACAAATAAAAAGTTTGATCAAAATTGGAATAAAAATCTAGAGAAGTATAAATTAGAAAAATCCTTAAATTGGTATCTAGCGATTGTTAAAAAAGTTAATAAATTTTCAGCTGTAATTGAAACAGAAGATAATCTTGAGGGGATAATTGAATACAAAGAAATTTCATGGACAAAAAAAGAATTTAGAGATTTATTAAAACCTGGCGATATCATTTATGCAGAATACATAAAAAAAAATAAATATAGTTTGCAGCAATTACCTAAAATTAACGGTGCAATAGTTGTTATGGATCCTTACACTGGCAGGGTTTTAGCATTAAGTGGTGGTTTTAGTTTCAAAAAAAGTGAATTCAATAGAGCCACACAAGCAATGAGGCAACCTGGATCAGCTTTTAAACCGTTTGTTTATGCATTAGCTTTAGAAAATAATTACACTCCGACTTCTTTAGTTTTAGATGCTCCATTAGTTTTAGATCAAGGAGAAGATCTTAAAATGTGGAAACCTGAAAATTATGGAAAAAAATTTTATGGCCCCTCGACACTTAGAACAGGATTAGAAAAATCAAGAAATTTAATGACCGTAAGAATTGCTCAAGACTTAGGACTCCAAAAAATTATAAGTTTTTCTAAAAATCTAAAAATTTATGAAAATCCAAAAGAACTTTTATCTATATCCTTAGGATCAGAAGAAACCACATTGCTTAAACTTACATCAGCTTACTCTGCTTTTGTGAATGGAGGAAAATTAGTAAATCCTATTTTAATAGATAGGATCCAAGATAGTGAGGGCAATACTTTGTATAAGAATGATAAAAGAGAATGTGTAGATTGTGATCAAATTTCTTATATGAGTAATGACTATCCTAAAATTAAAAATAATTATAAACAAATATTTTCTCCTCAAACTGCTTATCAAATGACCTCAATATTAGAGGGAGTAGTAAAAAGAGGAACAGGAAAAAAACTTAGAGACTTAAATTTAAACATAGCTGGAAAAACAGGAACAACAAATAAAAATACAGATACTTGGTTTATTGGATTTACATCAAATTTATTAGTAGGAGTTTATGTAGGAACAGATAATCCTCAACCTTTAGGTAAATTTGAAACTGGTTCTAAAACAGCACTTCCAATTTTTAAAGATTTTATTAAAAGTGTTGTCACGAAATCTGAGGCAAGACCTTTTAAGGCTGCAAAGGATACATTTATGATGGTAGTTGATGCAAACACAGGTCAAAAAGCAAATTTTTCATCAAAAAATACTATTTTAGAGGTATTTAAAAAAGAGGATAAAAAAAATAAAATAAATTTTAATACAAATTCTAATAGGTTCAGTTCAAATAATATACTAAAGTTTTATTAATGGATAATAATTTTCAAAATTATAAAGAAGAAATAGATAAAATTAATTTAAGAATTAAGGAGTATCTTTGAAACAAATCAAATTTATTCTAAGCTTGATAAACTAAATTCTCTAATGTTAGAAGCCAATTTTTGGCAGGACAAAAAAAAATCTCAAAAAGTAATTAAAGAAAAAAAGTTATTTGAAGAATTAATTAATTCTTACAATAGTTCTATTGAAAATATTAAAGATTTAATTGATTTAAATGAATTAGCTTATGAGGAGCAAAACACAATTGTTCAAAAAGAAATTTTACAAAATATTAAAGATTTAAGAAAAGAAGTAAAAAAAAATGAAATTAAATGTTTTTTATCTAATGAGGCGGACTCATTAGATTGTTATATAGAAATACATGCTGGCGCAGGAGGAACTGAAAGTCAAGATTGGGCAGATATGCTTAGAAGAATGTATTTAAAATGGTCTGATAAAAAAAATTTTAAATCAAATTTAATAAGCGAACACAGGGGAGAAGAGGCAGGAATAAAATCAGCTACTATTAAAATTGAGGGCGATTATGTTTTCGGTTGGTTAAAAAAGGAATCTGGTATTCATCGCTTAGTTAGAATTTCTCCTTTTGATTCAGGTGCTAGGAGACACACTAGTTTTGCGAGTGTTTGGATCTATCCTGTTGTGGATGAAAATATTAATATAGAAATATTAGAAAAAGATTTAAGAATTGACACCTATAGATCCAGTGGAGCAGGTGGTCAGCATGTTAACACTACAGATAGTGCAGTCAGAATAACACATTTGCCATCAAAAATAGTTGTTCAGTGTCAAAATGAAAGATCACAACACAAAAATAAAGAGACGTGCATGAATATGTTAAAAGCCAGATTATATGATTATGAAATTAAAAAAAGAGAAGAAGAAAATCAGAATACAGAAAGTAACAAAGCTGAAATTGGGTGGGGACACCAAATTAGATCTTATGTGTTGCAACCATATCAACTAGTAAAAGACAACAGAACAAATTATGAAAACACAAGCCCTGATAAAGTGCTTGATGGTGAGTTAGATGATTTTTTAGAGCAATCTTTATATAAAATTCAATGAAAGTAAAATTTATAAAATTAATTACAATTGGTTTTAGTATTATCTTTTTAATTTTATTTTATTTAAGTTTTATTGGTATTGAAACAGATAATTTTAATGATCAGATCATCAAAAAAATTAATGAAAAGGATAAAAGGTTAAATTTATCTTTACAAAGAATAAAATTAACTCTGGATCCTTTGAATTTAAAATTGGATGCCAAAACAATTGGAGCAATAATTTATTATGATAATAAACCAATTGAATTAGAATATATTAAAACTAAAGTTTCATTAAATTCTTTAATAACAAATAAATTAGTATCTTCTCAAATTGAAATAGCAACAAAATCTGTATTTTTAAAAAATTTGGTAGAATTTATTAGGGCAACAAGCAATAGACCAGAATTATTTATTTTAGAGACTTTTATTAGAAAAGGTAATGTAATTTTAGATTTAAATTTAAATTTTGATGAAAAAGGAAATATCAAAAATGATTATGAGTTAAGAGGAATATTAAAAGATGGTAAAATTAAATTTTTAAAAAACAACGAAATAGAAAATATAAATTTTATTTTTAATATTAAAAAAAACAATTATCTAATTGAAGATTTAAAATTAACTACTGATGATGTTAATTTTTATTTAAATTTATTGAAGATAAATAAAAAAAATGACAATTATTTATTTGATGGAAAGATAAAGAATAAAGACTCAGTATTATCAAGTAAATTATTAAAAATGTTAAATTATAATTTTAAAGAATTTAACATTAAAGATACAACATTCAGCTCAATTAATGACTTTAAGTTTGAATTAACAAATAAGTTTAAAGTTAAAAATTTATCAATAAAATCCGATATTGAGTTTGATCAAATAGAATATAAAAATAACTTTGGTCTTTCTGATTATTTTAATGATATTCCAGAGACAGTTTCCCTAAAAAATCAGAATTTAAAATTAAAATATCAAAATGATTTATTATCAGTTGAGGGCCAAGGACAAATTCAAATTGGTAAAAATTATGAAAAAATTAACTACGAATTAAATAAAAAAGGCAAAAAATATGATTTTAATACTAATTTTAATGTAAAAAATATAGATTTAAAAAATCAAGATTTTATAAAAAATTATTTTCCACTTTTAAAAGACCAATTTAATTTAAAAAATCACAAAATAAATATCAAATATAAAAATGAAAAATTAGTACTTAATGGCGAAGGTGGTATTAAGATTGATAGAGGTTATGACAAACTTAATTATTCTTTAACTAAAAATAATAATGATTATGAATTTAAATCAGGCTTAAATTTAAAAAGTATTCATTTAAAAAATGAAGCATATTTAAAAAACTTTTTTCCAGAAATTAAAAATTTTTCAAAACTAAAAGATCATAAAATTAATTTAAAATTAAAAAAAAACTTACTATCAATTTCTGGTGGAGGAAAAATTAAAATTCATAAAGTTTTTGAAGATATTGATTATTTTATTTTAAACAAAGATGGGGATACCAATTTTGATTTAAATATTGCCCTTACTAATACTAATTTTAATATTAATGAAATTAAATTCAAAAAAAATAAAAAAAAAATTACTAAATTATTTACTTCAGGAAACTTAAATAAAAAACAAACTTTAAATTTATATAAAATTAGTCTTAAAGAAGAAGATCAAAACATACAAATAAATAATTTAGTTCTTGGAAAAAATTATTTAATTAATAAATTTGACAAGGCAACTTTTGATTACTCAGATATAGAAAATAAAGAAAATCAATTTGTTATTCAAAGAGATGAAAAAAATAATTATAGACTGAATGGATTATTTTTTAATGCTAATTCTTTAATTGAAAGTTTACTAAAAGATAAACAAAGTAATAATAAAATCAAAATTTTTAATAATGATATAACACTAAATATAAATCTAAATGAAGTTAACTTGGATGAAGTTTATATTTTAAAGAATTTACAAGGTTTAGTAATTATTAAAGACAATAAAGTATTCAATGCAAATCTAGATGCTAATTTTGGTAATAATAAAAATATAACATTTTCAATAAATACTAATAATGGTCAAAAAATTACAAAACTTTATTCATCAAAAGCCAAACCTTTTGTAAATAAGTATAAATTTATTAAGGGATTCGAAGAAGGTGATCTTGAGTTAAATTCAATTAAACAGAATAGTAAATCAATTACAAATCTAAAAATAAATAATTTTAAATTAAAAGAAGTTCCAACTCTAACTAAGCTATTAACTTTAGCTTCTTTGCAAGGTATAGCCGATATCCTTACTGGTGAAGGAATTAGATTTGATGAGTTTGAAATGAAATTTAACAGTGAGAAAGATATGATGCTTATAGATGAGATTTATGCCATTGGACCAGCTATATCAATTTTAATGAGTGGATATATAGAGCAAGATAAATTAATTAGTTTAAGAGGTACATTGGTACCCGCTACTACAATTAATAATACAATAAGCAAAATCCCTCTTTTAGGTAAAATTTTAGTTGGAGATAAAACTGGCGAAGGTGTTTTTGGAGTTAGTTTTAAAATAAAAGGTCCTCCAAAGGATCTAAAAACTACAGTAAATCCTATAAAAACTCTTACGCCGAGATTTATTACGAGAACTTTGGATAAATTAAAAAAGAATTAATTTAGCACAATTTTTAAATGTCTTTTTTTTCCAATAGAGAGTTTAATATAATTTTCATTAAATAAACTCTTATTAACAATGTATTTTTCATCCTCAATTATTTTATCATTAATTTTAATAGCTTTTCCTTTAATTAATCTTCTAATTTCACTTCTTGAATTTTCTAATTTTGACAAAACTATCAAATCTAAAACACTTAAATTTTTATCAACTAGATCAGAATTGATTTGAACACTTGGTAAATTTGATCCTAAAGAGTTTCCAGAAAAAGCTTCTTTTGCAGCTTGCTCTGATTTTTTGGCAGAATTTTCTCCATGCAACATCGAAGTAGCTTTATTTGCTAATAATATTTTTAATTCATTAATATCTGTTTCTTTAACTGATTCTATTTCAGCAAGACTTAAATCTGTAAACATCTTTAAAAATTTAATTACATCTCTATCATCAACATTTCTCCAGAATTGCCAGTAATCATAAGCAGATAGAAACTTTTCATCTAACCATATTGCACCATTTTCAGTCTTACCCATCTTAGCACCAGTTGCTAATGTGATTAAGGGAGTTGTTAATCCAAAACTTTGATTATTGGAATATCTTTTTATCAATTCTACTCCATTAACTATATTTCCCCATTGATCTGAACCACCAATTTGCAAAATACATTGTTCTTTTTTATTTAATTCTAGAAAATCATATGCTTGCAATATCATGTAATTAAATTCCATATAACTTAATGACTGCTCTCTATCTAATCTTAGTTTAACACTATCAAAAGTTAACATTCTGTTAATTGTAAAATGTTTTCCAATGTCTCTTAAAAAAGAAATATAATTTAAATCTTTTAACCATGAATAATTGTTAACAAAGATAGGTTTAATTTTTGGATCGTCTACCTCTAGAAATTTTTTTAAGATACTTTGAATATTTTTGATATTTTTTTCAATTTCATCTTCAGCAAGAATTTTTCTTGTCTTATCTTTTCCTGAAGGATCACCAATTCTAGTTGTTCCACCCCCAAGCAAAACAATTGGTTGGTGGCCATTTTTCTGAAGTAATCTTAAGCACATAATTTGCAAAAGACTACCAACATGTAAACTTTCAGCTGTACAATCAAAACCTATGTAAGCTTTTATTTTTTGGTTATCTAATAAATTGGATAACTCTTGTTCATTAGTGCATTGGTAAAAATAACCTCTATCTTTAAATTCTTTTAAAAATTTATTCATATGACTATAGTTATAATATACAAATTTTTTTTAAATATAATATCAATGAAAAATAAAATATTTACTGCTTTGGGGTTAATGAGCGGTACTTCAATGGATGGTGTTGATCTTTCTGTTATAAAAACAGATGGATATAATCAACTTTCATTCTTGTTGGATAAATATTATCCATATGACACTCATTTACATAAGAAATTAATTGATTTGAGAAATTTAGTATTAAACGAGAAAGATTTGTTAATTTATTCTGGTGAAATAGATGAATTAGAGAGAAAAATTACATTATTTCATGCAGAAAAAATTAATGAAATTTTATCAGCTTCAAAAAATGAATTAGATTTAGTTGGTTTTCATGGGCAAACAATTTTTCATAACCCCTTAAAAAAAATCACGAAACAATTGGGGGATGGAAATTTATTATCTCAATTAGTCAACAAACCAGTAGTTTATGATTTTAGACAAGCAGATATGCAAAATAATGGACAGGGAGCTCCTCTATCTCCAATATTTCATGGAGTGTTAACAAGTAAAATTACAGAAAAATATGATCTGGAATTTCCTGTAAGTTTTTTGAATATAGGTGGTATTTCAAATGTCACAAAAGTAGACAACTTTAATAATTTAGAAGGTAGTAATTTGTATGCATGTGATATTGCACCAGGAAATTGTTTGATTGATGAATGGATTAGAAAAAATTCAACAATGGATTATGATAAAAATGGGAATATTGCAAAATCAGGAAAAGTAGATCAACTAATTCTTAATCAAGTTATTGATAATTTTAAAATGGAGTCATATTCAAAATCTTTAGATATTAAAGATTTTGATGTTTCTTTTGCAAGAGGCTTATCTTTTGAAGATGGATGTGCAACTATAACTGAGTTTACAGCTTTTTTAATTTCTGAAGGAATAAAATTTTTAAATAAAGAAAATATTCCAAATAAATATTTATTGTGTGGTGGTGGAAGAAAAAATGATTATTTAATAGAGAGAATAAGTAGAAATTTAAAAAATTACCAAAATATTCACATTGAAAAAATAGATAATTATAATTTAAATGGTGATTTTATTGAGTCACAGGCTTTTGGTTATCTTGCTATAAGAAAGTTTTTAAATTTACCTATTTCCTATCCAAGTACAACTGGTTGTGATAATCCAGTAGTTGGAGGAAAATTAGTAAATAATTTTTAATATAAAGCAGTTTCTTTTTTAATATATTTATCCAAACTTTTAACTAAGACATCACCTGTTTTAGAAAAGAAATGGTTTGCTTCAGAAATTAAATCAAACTCAACTTTAATTCCTTTTTGAGCACTTAGTCTTGTGTCTAATTCTTTTATATATTCAATAGGGACTAATTCATCTTTTTTACCATAAATAACCATACCAGAAGTTGGACATGGGGATAAAAAAGAAAAATCATAAACATTTGGCTGTGGTGAAATTGCAATAAATCTATTTATTTCAGGTCTTCTCATTAAAAGTTGCATTGCAATTAAAGAACCAAATGAAAAACCAGAAACCCAGCATTGTGAGTTATCAAAGTTTTCTCTTTCCAACCAATCTAATGCAGCCGCTGCATCAGCAAGTTCACCTTGACCATTATCAAATTCACCATCACTTTTTCCTACACCCCTAAAGTTTACCCGACAAACAGAAAAGTCATTTTCCATAAATGTATGAAATGTATCTACAACCACCTTATTATTCATTGTTCCACCATATTGAGGATGGGGCTGTAATACTAAAGCTATTGGTGATGTATTCTTTTTACTTTTATAATATTTTGCTTCTAGTCTACCCGCTGGACCAGGTATAAAAATTTCTAAAATTTTGTTATCCATTTATGCAATTGATTATTGTTCTCAAAAAAAATGTACATCTATCACAACTGAGCGACAAAATGGTAGTCTTTTTTTACTTTATAAACTTGACCATTTTAGTCGGGTATGTATAAAAAGCCCCAATTTAAAGGTAAAAATGAAACTTACATCAAAAGGAAGATACGCTGTAATGGCATTAGTTGATCTAGCAAGGTTTGATAATATCAATCCAGTATCTCTAAGAGATATTTCTTTAAGACAAGGAATTTCATTAGATTTTTTAGAGCAAATATTTTCAAAACTTAAAAAAAATCAAATTGTTAAAAGTATAAGAGGTAATCAAGGAGGTTACATTTTATCAAAAGACCCAAGTGAAATTAAACTTACAAATATTTTTAATGCTGTAGATGAGAAAGTTAAAACTGTTCAGTGTAAAAAAGAATCTAGAAAAGGTTGTAATGGCAAAGCTACAAAATGTATTACCCACAATCTATGGGATGAACTTGAGATTCATATTAATACTTTCTTTGAAAATAAAAGTTTAAATGATTTATTAAAAAATAATAAAGAGAACAGAGTATAGAATGGATAGTAGGCAGAAAGAAATAGATAGTTTGAAAGATTATAAATATGGTTTTTCAACGGATATAGAGAATACGAAAGCTCCCAAGGGTTTAAATGAGGATGTAATAAAATTTATCTCTAATATTAAAAAAGAGCCTCAATGGATGTTAGATTTTAGATTAAAAGCTTTTGAAAGATTTAAACTATTAAAAGAACCTGATTGGCAGAAACCAAAATATCCTAAAATAGATTATCAGGATCTTTACTACTACTCAGCTCCTAAAAGCATGAAAGATAAACCAAAAAGTTTAGATGATCTTGATCCTAAATTATTAGAAACATATAAAAAATTAGGAATTCCTCTTCAAGAGCAAGCAAGATTAAATGGTATTGCTGTGGATGCGGTTTTCGACTCTGTTTCTGTTGCAACTACTTTTAAAGAAGAACTTACTAAGCAAGGAATTATATTTTGCTCGATGTCTGAAGCTATTCAAAAACATCCTGAATTAGTTAAAAAGTATCTTGGATCAGTTATTCCTACAACTGATCATTTTTTTGCAACTCTTAATTCTGCAGTTTTTACTGATGGCTCGTTTGTATACATTCCAGAAAATGTCAAATGTCCTATGGAACTATCGACTTACTTTAGGATCAATGCATCAGAAACAGGTCAATTTGAAAGAACATTAATCATAGCTGATAAGGGAAGTTATGTAAGTTACTTAGAAGGTTGTACAGCTCCAATGAGAGATGAAAATCAATTGCATGCAGCTAATGTTGAATTAATTGCTCTTGATGATGCAGAAATAAAATATTCAACAGTTCAAAATTGGTATCCAGGAGATAAGGATGGAAAAGGCGGTATTTATAATTTTGTTACTAAAAGAGGATTGTGCAAAGGTAAAAATTCTAAAATTTCTTGGACTCAAGTAGAAACTGGCTCAGCAATTACTTGGAAATATCCAAGTTGTATTTTGAAAGGTGATAATTCAGTAGGTGAGTTTTATTCTATAGCGATTACAAACAATCATCAAAAAGCTGACACAGGTACTAAAATGATACACTTAGGAAAAAATACAAAAAGCAAAATAATTTCAAAAGGAATTTCAGCAGGTAAATCAGATATGATGTACAGAGGATTGGTAGATATATCATCAAAAGCCGATAATTCTAGAAACTTTACCCAATGTGACTCTTTACTAATGGGTAACAAATGTGGAGCTCATACAATTCCTTATATCAAGAACAAAAATCTTAAATCAAATATAGAACATGAAGCAACAACATCAAAAATTAGCGATGAACAACTATATTACTGTAATCAAAGAGGATTAAATCAAGAAGAAGCAGTTAGTTTAATTGTAAACGGTTTTTGCAAAGAAGTTCTGCAGCAGTTACCAATGGAATTTGCAGTAGAAGCACAAAAACTTGTAGGTATTAGTTTAGAGGGGAGTGTTGGATAGATGTTATCAATAGAAAATCTTAAAGCAAAGATTGATGAAAAAGAAATATTAAAAGGTTTAAATTTAGATATTAAACCAGGAGAAGTTCATGCAATTATGGGTCCAAATGGATCTGGAAAAAGCACATTATCAAATATTTTGTCAGGCAAAAAAGGTTACGAAATAAATGGTAAAGTTACATTTGATGGAGAAAACTTATTAGAATTAGAAACAGAAGAAAGAGCTCATAAAGGAATTTTTTTAGCGTTTCAATATCCAATGGAAATACCAGGTGTTAATACAAATACTTTTTTAAAAACTTCAATAAATGCAATTAAAAAAGCTAGAGGCGAAAAAGAACTAGATGCAATTGAGTTTTTAAAATTAATAAAAGAAAAATCTGCAGAGCTTAAATTTGATGAAAAAATTTTAAACCGACAACTTAATGTTGGATTTTCAGGTGGAGAAAAGAAAAAAAATGAAATTTTACAAATGTCTATCTTAAATCCAAAATTATCAATTCTAGATGAAACAGATTCAGGATTAGATATAGATGCTTTAAGGATAGTTTCAGAAGGAGTTAATTCACTAAGAAATAAAAACAATTCTTTTTTAATAATAACTCACTATCAAAGATTATTAGATTATATCAAACCTGATTTTGTTCATGTTCTTAAAAATGGACAAATTATAAAATCAGGTGATTTTGAGTTAGCAAAAGAATTAGAAAAAGTAGGTTATGAGGATTTTAATTAATGCAAAATGAACTTAAATTAAATTTTGATAAAATTATTAGTCTAAATAATTTTTCTGATAGTCAGAAAAAAATTAAACAAGAAAATTTTAATAATTATTTTGAAAAAGGTTTACCAAATAAAAGAAATGAGGATTGGAAATTTTCAGATATAAATCAAATTATTTCAAAAAATTTTGACAATTTAAACTTTATTGTTGATCAAAAAAAAGTTTTTGAAGAAAAAGATTTTCCACTAGATTTTGAACATAATAAAATAAGTTTTGTTGATGGAAAATTATATGATTTTGATTTTAAACATGAAGACAAAGATAAAATCTTAGTTGATCAAAATTTAGACTTAGATGATACTATTTATCAAAATACTCTTTTAAATTTGAATTCAGCCTTTCTTACTAGTGTTTCGAATATTACTATTAAAAAAGGTTACAATGTTAAAAAACCATTGATTTTATTTAATTATTTGAGTGATGGTTTAAAATCTTCTGCAATTAATTCTAGAGTAGATATTAATTTAGAAGATGACAGTTCATTATGTGTAGTTAATTTTTTAAATGAAAATTCTGAAAAAAATTTCATTAATTTTAGACAAAAAATTAAGATTGGAGTGAATTCAATTTTAAAAAATTATAGTCTAGATTCAAATACTTCGGAAAATATAAAGTATTTCAACAAAGATATTAATTTATCTAAAAATAGTCATTTAGAATATTTTATCTTGTCAGAAGGTTCTAAATTTATAAAACAAGATATCAATTGCACTTTAGATGATGAATATGGTTCTATTGCATTAAATGGAATTATCAATTTAGAAAATGAAAAACATCATGAAATAAAAACTGTAATTAATCATAAAAAAGAAAATTGTAAAAGTTATCAATTAATTAAAAGTGTATTGAATGATAAATCAAAAGGTATTTATCAAGGTAAAATTTTTGTAAGTCCTGAAGCACAAAAAACAGATGGATACCAATTAAGTAGAGCTTTATTGTTAAATGAAAGTGTCGAATTTAATGCGAAACCAGAATTAGAAATATATGCAGACGATGTTAAATGTTCACATGGATCTACATCAGGAAATATTGATGAAAATTCAATTTTTTATTTAATGTCTAGAGGCCTCAGTTATTCAGAATCAAAAAAATTATTAACAAATGGTTTTCTTAACGAAGTAATTGAAAAAATTTCTAATGAAGATGTAAAAAAATTAGTTAAAAAATTATCAGGTATAAATGTATGAACATAGATCAAGTTAAAAAAGAATTTCCAATATTTGATGAGAAAATCCAAAATAATGATTTGGTTTATTTAGATAGTGCAAATTCATCACAAAAACCAAAAGTAGTGGTAGATAGAATTAATGAATTTTATACCAAACAATTTTCTAATGTTGGTAGAAGTGTTCACTATCTTGCGGTTGCTGCAACAAATTTATATGAAAATACTAGAACATCAGTTCAAAAATATATTAATGCTAAAGATAAAAATGAAATAGTATTTACTAAAGGTGCTACCGAAGCATTAAACCTTGTTGCTAATACATTGGGTCAAAATCATTTAAACGAAGGTGATGAAATATTAATTACCGAATTAGAACATCATTCAAATTATGTACCTTGGCATTTTTTAAGAAAATCTAAAAATATAAAAATTAATTTTGCAGAAATAAATGAAGAAGGAGAAATTACACTAGAAGAAATTGAAAAGAAAATTACTCCTAATACAAAAGTTATTTCAATTACTCATTTATCAAATGTGACTGGAGCAATATTACCAGTAAAAGAAATTACTGATTTAGCACATTCAAAAGGAATAATAGTTGTCGTAGATGGTTGCCAAGGAGCTCCTCATTTGAAGTTAGATATGCAAGACTTAGATTGTGATTTTTATGCAATTTCTTGTCATAAAATGTACGGCCCTACAGGATTAGGGGTTCTTTATGGTAAGAAAAAGTGGTTGGATGAACTTCCTCCTTACCAAGGCGGTGGCGGAATGATTAGAGAGGTTAAAAAAGATAGAATTACCTATGGTGATTTACCTAATAAATATGAAGCTGGAACTATGGCTACAGCGCAAGTTATTGCTTTTGATCAATCAATTAAATTTCTGGAGAGCGTAGGTATTGAAAATGTTATGAAACATGAATCAGAATTAGTTGAGTATGGCCAAGAATTATTAAAAAAAAATAATTCGGTAAAATTAATTGGAAATCCAAAAAATAAAGGTGGAGTTTTGTCTTTCACTTTAGAAGGTGTACATCCTCATGACATCGCAACAATTTTAGATGAAGACGGAGTTGCAATAAGAGCAGGTCATCATTGCTGTCAAATTTTACATGACAAACTTAATATACCAGCGAGCGCACGAGCTTCCGTTGGAATATATAATACCAAAGAAGATTTAGATAAACTTAATGATGCAATAAATAACTGTAAGAAGATATTTAACTTAAAATGAATTTAAAAGAATTATACCAAGAAATAATTTTAGAGCATGGAAAAAATCCAAGAAATCTTCGTAAGACAGAAGATTTTAATAAAGATGCCAAAGGCAACAATCCACTGTGTGGTGATAACGTTCATGTCTATTTAAAATTAAATGGTCAAAGAATTGTAGAAGATATTTCATTTGAAGGTAGTGGTTGTGCCATTTCTATGGCTTCTGCATCAATAATGACTGATTTAATTAAAGGCAAAAATGAAAATGAAGCAAAAGAGATTGTTGAAGATTTTTTGGGGATGATTAAAGAAAATCCTGAGCTTAAATCAGAAAATCTTGAAGAAGATGAAAAAACAAAACTAATGTGCTTATCTGGAGTAAAACAATATCCAATGAGAGTAAAGTGTGCCACACTATCTTGGCATACGCTAGTCTCAGCTTTTGATAATAAAACTGATGAGGTTAAAACAGAAAATTAATTATGTCGAAAAAAGATCAAATTATTGAAGAAATTAGAAAAATTTATGATCCTGAGTTACCAGTGAATATTTATGAACTAGGTTTGATTTATGATATTAAAGTTGAGGATGATAAATTTGCAAAAATTAAAATGACTTTGACTACTCCTAATTGTCCAGTTGCTGAAAGTTTACCTAAAGAAGTTAAAGATGGCGCAATGCAAGTTGAGGGTATTGAGGACGTTGATCTTGAATTAGTTTGGGACCCACCTTGGAATAAGGACATGATGTCAGAAGCTGCAAAACTGGAGTTAAATTTATAATGAATCCAATTATTAAATTAAGTGATAATGCTGCGGAAAGAATTAAAGAAATTATGTCTAATGCAGAAAAAGACTCTTTAGGTGTAAGAGTTTCAGTAAAATCAGGAGGTTGTGCTGGCATGTCTTACGTCATGGAGTATACCAAAGAAGTAAATCCAAATGATGAAGTCATTGAGGAAAAAGGTGTGAAAGTATTTGTCGATTCTGCAGCCATTATGTATTTGCTTGGAACAGAAATGGATTACAAAAAAGAAGAGCTATCATCTTCGTTTGTATTCAATAATCCCAACGAAACAGAAAGATGTGGATGCGGGGAATCCTTTAAAATCTAGCAAAAGTTGAATATTCCCATTTAACGCATATCAGTATTGCATCATACGCATACCTAGTATATATATTTAGGTATGAACAAATTTGAATTTAAAAATCTTGTTAAAAACCTAAAAGATACAATTAAAGAAAGAACTTTCTTTAAAGATTTACGTAAAGAAGTTGAGACCGGTGCAAACGGTACTCAAGATTACGTTGTTAAAAAAGGTATTAACAAAGATACAATTGCAACAACCAGACAGTAATTAAATATTAACTACTGTAATACATCTCAAACTCTACAGGATGAGGTGCGTGTTCAAATTTATGAATTTCCTCAAACTTAAGAGCTATATAAGCATCGATTTGGTCGTCAGTAAATACACCACCTTGAGTTAAAAACTCTCTATCCTTATCTAAACTTTCCATTGCTTCTCTTAAAGATCCACAAACGGTTGGTATAGCTTTTACTTCTTCTGGTGGCAATTCATATAAATCTTTATCAAAAGACTCACCTGGGTGTATTTTATTTTTAATTCCATCAATACCAGCCATTAACATTGCTGCAAACGTTAGGTAAGGATTACCTGCTGCATCTGGAAATCTAATTTCACATCTTGCACCTTTTTTACTTAAAGTAATAGGAATTCTACATGATGCTGATCTGTTTCTTGCAGAGTAGGCTAATAATACCGGAGCTTCAAAACCAGGGATTAATCTTTTGTAACTATTTGTTGTAGAGTTAGCAAAAGCATTAATCGCTTTAGCATGTTTTAAAATTCCACCAATATAGTGTAATGCAGTTTCTGAAAGTCCTGCATATGCTTCACCTGAAAATACAGGAGTATCACCTTTCCAAATAGATTGGTGAATATGCATACCTGAACCATTATCACCTGCAACTGGTTTTGGCATGAAGGTTGCAGTTTTCCCAAATGAATGTGTTACCATTTGAACTACATACTTATAAAGTTGAACATTATCTGCTTGGTCAACCAAAGTTCCAAAATACATACCAAGTTCATGTTGACTTGGAGCAACTTCATGGTGGTGTTTTTCAACTTTGATACCAACTTCTTTTAAGTTTTTTAAATATTCACCACGCATATCTTGTTCACTATCTACAGGAGGCACAGGAAAATAACCTCCTTTTACCGGTGGTCTATGTCCCATGTTTCCATTTTCATATTCTTTACCTGAATTGTAAGGACCTTCTTTACTATCTAAAATAAATCCAGTGTTATTTGGATCGTTATTTATTCTCACATCATCGAAAACAAAAAATTCTGGCTCAGGTCCAAAAAATGCTTTATCACCAATTCCAGAGTCTTTTAAATATGCCTCAGCCTTTTTTGCAACTCCTCTTGGATCTCTTTCGTAAGGATCTTTTTTGATTGCATCTAAAATATCACAGAACAAAACTACAGTATTATGAGACGTGAAAGGATCCATGAACATTCTTGCAGTATCAGGTTTTAAAATCATGTCAGATTCGTTGATTGCTTTCCATCCAGCAATAGATGAACCATCAAAAAACACTCCCTCATTAAGCATGTCGGCATCCACTATTGATGCATCCATAGTTAAATGTTGAAGTTTTCCTCTTGGATCAGTAAATCTTAGATCTACGAATTCTGCTTCTTTTTCTTTTATAAATTTTAAAACGTTTTCTGCACTCATTTTGTCTCCTATGTAATTTTGATGGAGCCTAATTAGCAAAAAAAAGTTAAAAAATAATGCTTATTTAATAAATAACACCTATGCATTTTTTACATAAGTAGTGTATCTACTCAATCAAATTAAGGAATTTAATAAATTCAATGGAATCAATACTAAATAAAGAACCGGTAAAAAGGGCAGAAAAAGCTCTAAAAACATTCGATCAAAATTTAAATGTTATCGTCTTAGAAAAAACAGCAAGAACTGCCAATGATGCTGCTACAGCTTTAGGTTGCAACGTTGGTGCTATTGTTAAAAGTTTACTTTTTAGGGCAGGAGACAACTATATATTAAGCTTGGTATCTGGAGACAAGCGTTGCTCATTAAATAAGTTAAAAAAAATTATTAATGAAAAAGACGTGTCCATGGCATCTCCTGAAGCCGTTAAAGAAAATACTGGATATACAATTGGTGGAGTGTCACCAGTAGGTCACTTAAAGCAATGTAAAATCTTTATTGATAAAAGTCTTGAAAGATTCCCAGATATATTTGGTGCAGCTGGACATCCAAATGCTGTATTCAAGATAAATTATAATAAGTTAATTGAAATAACAAACGGAACACCAGAAGATATTATTGAATGAGAGAACCAAAACTAATTGATTATAGTTTATTAACATTGTTAGCATTGATTTGGGCATCTGCTTTTTTTAATATTAAAATAGCAACCTATTCGTTTGGACCTGTTACGATTGCATTTCTAAGAGTTTTTTTTGGTTCAATTCCAGTTTTGTTACTTTGCTTTTATAAGCAGATTAAAATTGAGGCATTTTCAAAAGATTGGCATTGGTTTGCGATGATTGGATTTATAAATTTAGTTGCTCCATTTTTTTTAATAGCATATGGCGTTAAATCTGTTCAAAGTAACTTGGCAGCAATTTTAATGTCAACGACTACATTAAGCTCAACTGTTCTAGGACATTTTTTTACTAAAAATGAAAAATTTAATTTAACTAGGACAATTGGAATTTTAATAGGATTTTCAGGAATAGTTTTTTTATTTTCAGATAATTTATTAATTAATGAAAATAACTTTACTTCAGCATTATTAATTTTGTTAGGATCTACCTGTTATGTGATTGGAGGTCTTTTAACACTAAAAATTAGCAAGAAAAAAAATGAAAATGTTACCAGTTCAATTTTGATTTGGGCTACTATTATATTATTACCTTTAGTATGTTTGATTGAACAACCTTGGAAAACTGTTCCAAGATTAGATTCTACTATTTCAGTTATTTATCTTGGTTTGGTATCTACTGGAATTGCCTGGTTATTGAGATTTAAAATTTTAATTAACAATGGTTTAATTTTTCAATCTCAAGTATCTTATCTAATTCCAATATTTGGTACTATTTTAAGTTATATCTTTTTAAAAGAATTGGTTACTACTAAAGTTATAATTTCGTTGATAGCAGTTGTTATAGGTATCTATTTTGTAAAAAAAGGTACAAAAGTTAAATAGTATTTTTTATTGCCTCTATATGAGAAGGACGAGTTTCACAGCATCCTCCAAGAATAGTGGCTCCATTTTCTTTAAATTTTTTTGCAAAAATTGATATTTTTTCAGGATCTAAATCTTTTCTTTGACCTAAAAAACTATTGGGGTTAGATCCATCATTTTCTTTATACTGAGAAGTATAACCACCTTTTGGTTTAGTTGTGATAAATCCGTTTAATTTGAAACCAAATGGAACTTTAAGTTTTTGAATTTCATCTAAATTATTCTCATAATTTTCAGGCGAAACACATGCTAGAATTACTCCTAGGCAATTTTCAGTAATTATTGAATTAATTTCAGAAATTTTTTCTCCACTTGGTAAAGAGTTTCCTTCAGAAATATGAACCCCAACTAAGTATGGTTTATTAAATTTCTTAATAGCTTCTATTCCACATCTAATTTCTTTGATACTGCTCCAGACATCAAAATAGAAAAAATCTACTGAAGGGTTTAGTATTTCTGCTAATTCCGAATGATCCTTTGTGATTTCTTTTTCACTTCTCTTGTCTTCTTCATATGTCAAATCTTGAGGTGGGAGTCCTCCTGCAATCTTAATATGTGGATTATTTAATTTAGCTTTTTGTGCAATTTCACAGGCTTTCTGATTTAAGAATTTAAATTGATCTTCTATTCCATTTTCTCTCAATCTTTTTCTTCTCGTTGTAAAAGTTGTAGTTACAATTACATCAGCTCCCGATTTAATAAAATCATTATGAATATTAAGTATTAAGTCGTGGTATTTTTCCTCAATTAAAGCATTTGCACTCCACAAAGTTCCTTTAGATTCCATACCTCTGGCCAATAATTCTTGACCCATTCCACCATCTAAAATTTTTGTTGTTTTAAAAAAATCCTTATTCATTTTATCCTCACTTTTTTAGTGCTTAAGCTAAATGCAGGTGCACAATATAGTTCAACTACCTTGCTAATTAGATCTATTGGGAATTTCCTTTTTAGCAGTTTATGCCCGCAATAGGATCAAATCGGCAAATGGATTTATATAATATTATTAAAATTTGTAAATTATTTATTAAAAATTATTTTAGCATTGAAAGAAAATGATCTTCTTTCTTCCTCAATATTAAATGGGTAGGCTGTATGCATTAAATAATTGGGAAATATTATAAGATCACCTGTTTTAGGTATCAAATTAAAAATACTTTTTGAAAGAAAAGCTTTTTGCCCATTAATAAAATCAATTGTGCCATTGGTTTTTATTTTTTTATTTTTAACATTTTTATTTTTTGTCATATGTTTTGGAATTTTTAAATAACCAACACCCGATAAGTCTCCTTCATGATAATGTATAGGATTATACTCATTTTTATATTGGCTAACGACCCACAGGTTTAAAATTCTAATTTCTTTAATTTTTTTAATATGTTCTTTAGTTAGAAAAATTTTAATATTTTTTATTAATTCTTTTTCCAAATTTTTTTTTATAAAACTTTTAGAAATTTGAACTTCTTTTCTAATTTGACTTGCTAATTTTGAACTATAATCATTTGATTTTGAGAAGATTTTTGTATCAACTTCCTTGTTAATTTTTTCTAAAAATTTTTTAGAAATTTTAGATTTTCCTATTGAAGGCCCAAATGGTTTAAAATTTTTCATGAGAGATTAAATATATCAAAAAATAATTAATTCAACTTATGCTATAAGTGTTATGCCCATCCTTATAGCAACAAAAATTACTAAGAATGCAGTCATCAGGGCTAATATTTTGTTAGATAGGAATTTTATATTTAAAAAACTTCCAATTTGACCACCAATTAAGACAGCAATAAATAGTGGCCAGTAATTTAAAAATTCATTAAAAACTATTTCCTTTGTTAATTGTCCACCTATACCAAAAATTGAATTTACTAAAATAAACAAGGATGCAGTACTTGTTATATGTTTTGGAAGCCCTGCTTTCATCAAAAATAATATAGGACTTAAAAATATCCCACCACCAATTCCAACTAAACCAGATATAAAACCAATTATTGATCCTATTAATATTGATAAAACTAGGGGTATTTTTTTAATAACAATTTCTTGTTTGTTAAAAGATTTGCTTTCAATAAGTAAAAAAATTCCAGCTAATATTAAAATGAAGAAAAGTAAAATCTCAAATAAATTTTTGTCAATTGAGATAGATGCTCCGATAAAAGCAAAAGGTATAGAACCAATTAAATAAGGGTAAAGTAAATTAAAATTAATATTCTTAGATTTTAAAAAATTTATAGAATTTCCAGAAACTACAATAATATTACAAATCAAAGCTAAAATTGGAAAAATATAGTAAGGGACATCCCAAATTAAAAGTAATGCAAGATAAGTGGAGCCACCACCAAATCCTATACTTGAATATAATATTGCAGTTATAAAAAAAAATATTGTAAGTATAATCATTAAAAAAATTTATTTATGATTGTAAATATAGCTTTACTAACTGTAACAGATACAAGAACAATTGATAACGATAAATCTGGTGCGATCTTGGTTGAAAAAATTAAAGAGGCCAATCATCAATTAATTGACAGAAAAATTTGTAAAGACAATAAAGGAGATATAGTTAAAATTCTAAAAGACTGGACTAATCATAAAGATATTGATGTTATCATTACAACTGGTGGCACAGGTTTAACTGGAAGAGATATTACACCCGAAGCTATTAATGAAATAGCAGATAAACATATTCCAGGATTTGGCGAAGTTTTTAGGACTATTAGTTTAAAAACAGTTGGTACGTCTTCAATTCAATCTAGAGCTTGTGCAGTTCTATCAAATGGTAAATACATATTTGCCTTACCAGGATCCTCAGGAGGAGTAACAGATGCTTGGGACGGTATCCTTAAACATCAATTAGATATTAATCATAAACCTTGTAATTTTGTCGAATTATTTCCTAGACTAAAAGAGAAATAAAAAAATATCTCATTATTTTTCCAAAACTCACAAGCAATAAAAAAATTAAAAATTTAATTCTCATCGTTCCAGCAATGAAAGTAATTGGATCACCAATAATTGGTACCCACGCAAATAACAAAGACCATTTACCATACTTTTTAAACCACCTGGATGATCTATCAATTTGTGTGTTAGTAAAAGGAAACCATTTTTTATCTTGAAATTTCAAGAAATAAATTCCTAGAAACCAATTGAAGATAGATCCTAAAATATTTCCAAAGCTTGCAAAAAATATTAACAAAAATTTGTTATAAGTTTCTGATAACAGATAAGTTGCTAATATAGCCTCAGATGAAAAAGGAAGTATTGTTGCAGCTAAAAATGAAACAATAAATAGACTTAAATAAGCAAACATTAACTTGAATAGAATAGAAAGTTACTTTTGGTGTTTTTCTTTCCATTCAGAGTAGGGCATTCCATAAATATGTTGCCTTGCATCAGGATCTGATATTTCTACTCCTTTTTTTTCAGCTTCTTCTCTATACCATCTAGACAAACAATTTCTGCAAAATCCAGCTAAATTCATTAAATCAATGTTTTGAACATCTTTTCTTTCATCTAAATGTCTCATTAATCTTTCAAGTGTAGCTGATTGAATTTCTTTTTTTAGATTATCATCCATAATTTACGTTCCTATTTTTAATTTTAATTCTTAAAGCAAGTAAAACAAGTATTATTACCAAATATACTAGTGGTCTAAAAAAAATTGTTTTAGATAACCATATATAATGAAGAGCTCCAAATATCGCTATTACGTAAATTAATCTGTGTAATTTTTTCCAATTGTTTTTAAGCAACTTTATCATAATTTGAGAAGATGTAATTACCAATGGAAGTAGTAATACCCATGCTGCAAATCCAATAAAGATGTATTTTTTTTTCAGAACATCATCAATTATCGGCTGTAAATTAAATCTATAATCTATACCTACGTAAGTAAGGAGATGAAGAGATGCATAAAAAAAAACAAACAATCCCAACATTCTTCTAAAACTTATCCAAATATTTAAATTAGTTAGCCTTTTAAGTGGTGTCATACTTAATGTTAGACAGATAAATATTAGAGTCCACTCTCCAGTAAAATGAGTAATTTCTTTTACAGGTTCTGGTCCGAGTTTGTTGAAGTATATTTTGTAAAAAATTAATAAAAATGGAATTGTACTTAAAATAAATACACCTGGTTTAAAATATTTTCTCATTAAAAATATTTTTTTAGATCCATCCCTGTATATAAATTTGCAACTTCATCTCCGTAACCATTAAACATAAGCGTTTTTACTCTTGGCACCCAAATATCTTTACCAATTATTCTTTCTGTTGCTTGAGACCATCTAGGATGATCTACATTAGGATTAACATTAGAGTAAAATCCATATTCTCGCGGAGATGCCCACATCCATGATGAAGTCGGCATTTTTTCAACAAATTTTATCTTAACAATTGCTTTTGCACTCTTGAAACCATACTTCCAAGGGATAAATATTCTCAATGGTGCACCGTTTTGATTTGGAAGCTTTTTACCATACAAACCTGTCACAACTGTAGTTAAAGGGTGCATTGCTTCATCAATTCTTAATCCTTCTTTATAAGGCCAGTTCAAAACCGGATATCTTTGACCTTTCATTTGTTCAGGATCATAAACACTTTCAAATTCAACATACTTAGCTTTGTTAGTTGGATTTACTTTTGACAATAATTTACTTAGCGAAAAACCCATCCATGGAATAACCATTGACCATCCTTCTACACATCTTAATCTGTATATTCTTTCCTCAGAGACAAATGTCTCAGTTATTTCTTCCATAGAAATTTTGATAGGTTTTTCAACTTCACCTTCAAGACTTATTGTCCATGGGGATGTTTTAAAATTTTGTGAATTAACATAAGGATCACTCTTTGAAGTACCGAACTCATAATAATTATTATAAGTTGTTATATCTTTAAAACTTGTAAGTTCATTCCTATCATCTGCTTGAGCTTTACTTGCAAAAGGAATTGCGGCTACTGCTAAAGAACTTGCACCACACCCAAGAGATTTAATAAATGATCTTCTATTCTTATAAATTTTCTCTGGTGTAATTTCTGAATATTTAATTTTTTTCATGAATAATAGGATTACCTTTTAACCAATCGCTTTGATTATTTGTGTAATGTTCTTTTTTCCATATTGGAGACCTTTTTTTAATTTCTTCGATTATATATCTTGATAATACATAAGCCTCATCTCTATGCTTGCATGCAACTGCTATAATAATACTAATTTCACCTAAATTTAAGTAACCTTTAGCATGTTCAATAAAAACACTCTTATTCTTTATATTTAGTTTTTCTTCAGCCTCACTATAAATTTCCTCAAAACTTTTTATTACCAAAGCATCATGACTGTCATATGTAATACCTAAAACACTTTTATTATTATTTTGATTACGAACTGTCCCACTAAAAATTAATGAAGCTCCAAAATCATTCGATGCTATAAATTTTTCAGCATCAATTAATGATAATTTTTTAACTTTACTATCTACAATGTCAGTATGAAGCATTAACCTCCTCCAATTGGAGGAATAATACCAATTTTTTCGTTATTTGTGATTTTATAATTGTCGCTAACAATATTATTTTTTTCTGAACAAAAAGCTGAAGAGTTAATGATTTTTATATAATTTTCATTTCCATTAAATTTCTGCTCTACATATTGAATTATTTTATTCCTTATATCCTTGATTGTTGTCTTTTGACCTAGATCTAGTTCTAACAAATTTTGGTTGCTAAAATCTCTAGCAGCTCCAAACAACTCAATTTTAACTTTCATAAAGTTTAGAAAAAATCTTTTAAAAAGTTCGGAAGTCCATCTGGATTTTTCCATAATCCAGTTTTTCCTCCTTCTTTAATTAATAATTTTACATTATCTATTTTTAAATGAGGATTTACAATTTTGCTTAAATCGTAAATTGTAATCAGAGCTGCATTTACACCCATTATCGCTTCCATCTCTACACCTGTTTTGGCATTGGTGGAAACCACACAGTATACTTCTAGTGAACTATCTTCTTCATTCATTATGATTTTAGTAGCCGTATGATCTATTGGAAGAGGATGACACAAAGGTATTAATTCACTTGTTTTTTTAACACCTAATACTGCTGAAACTTCTGCTAAAGTGATTGGATCACCCTTAGGCATCTCTTTATTTTTAATAAGTTCAAATACCTCTTTGCCAACATAAATTTTTCCTGATGCCAAAGCTCTACGGAATGTTTCTTTTTTTTCAGAAACATCAATCATTTTAAATGAATTTTTTTCAAAAATTTCTTTCGCCCAGTTTTTTAAATCGTTGTTAGTTACAATCTTTAAATTTTTCATCTTATCCACCTGTTGTTGATAGATTTTTTGTTAATCCTGTTTCTCCTATTTCTAAATAGTGAGATTCTTTTTTATAATTTAATTGTTTCAAAATTAAATCTTTCAGTTCTTCAGTTTGGTCATCTCTTTGCATCAAGTGTCTAATATTTATTCCAGTATTTCCAAATAAACACAATCTTAAATCACCCTTGGCAGTTATTCTTAGTCTATTACAACTCTTACAAAAATCTTTTGAGTAGGGTGCAATAACACCAAATTTTCCTTTGTATTCAGGATTTATATAATTCTTTGAAGGACCAGCATCTTTACCAAATGTTTGAATCACCCAATTATTATTATTTAAATAATCTGTAAATTTATTTGCAGACACATGATACTGATTAAAATAATCTAAATTATCTCCAGTTTGCATTAATTCTATATATCTAAAATCAATTTGATTATTTTTTATAAAATTAGCCCAACTTTTAAAATCTTCTTCTTTATCATTAACGTCTTTAAGAAGGACTGCATTAACTTTAATATTTTTAAAATTTAGTTTTTGTAATTTTTTAATTCCTTCTAAAATTTCATTTAATCTATCATGTCCAGTAATTTTTCTAAAAGTCTTTGGATCAAGACTATCAATACTTATATTTATACCATCAAGACCACTCTTATTTAAATCATCTGCAATTCTATTTAAGTGATATCCATTAGTAGTAATTACAGTTTTTTTAATACCTGAATTTTTTTTAATTATTTTAATTATATCCAAAAAATCTTTTCTAACTGTAGGTTCTCCTCCAGTTAATCTTATTTTAGATACACCTAATTCTGATAAAGCTTTTGCAAGTCTTCCAATTTCTTCTTTAGTGATAAAGGTTCTGTTATCACTTTTATCTATCTTATAACCATCAGGTAAACAGTAGCCACATTTAAAATTACACACATCAGATATTGACAATCTTATGTATGGAAACCTCCGCCCAAAACTATCTTTGAGAATATTCATATGATATATTGAGTATTATTTCTTAAATAATCTATGAGTCAAATTTTAAATGATAATGAGATCAAACTATTTAAAAGAGATGGAGCGGTATTTTTAAGAAATAAATTTGATATCAAATGGATTGAGCTTTTAAGATCTGGAATAAATAAAGCAAAAAATAATCCAAGCCCCAGGTTTACTAATCATACCACAGATCCAAATTTACCTTGTTATTTAGAGGATTTTTGGACATGGAACTTACATAAAGAATTTGAGAATTTTGTTTTTAATTCACCTACAGCTAAAATTGCCTCTGAATTATTAGATGCTAAGCAGATTAATTTAGTAATGGATAATTGGTTTTTTAGAGAAGCTGGCTCTACATCTAAACCACCATTTCATCATGATATTTCTTATTTTGATTTTGAAGGTTCAATGTGTGTTTTGTGGATACCTCTTGAACCAGTAAGAAAAGAAGATTCTATAGCTTGGATAAAAGGCTCTCATTTGTGGGATAAATTATTCCTAAGAACTCGTTTTAAAGACGGTCATAAAGTTGATGGAGCAGAAGGAGTTGTTAATGGTGTTAAGTATGAATTAACCCCAGATATAATTTCTAATAAAGAAAATTATGAATTTTTAGAATGGGATTTAGAACTAGGAGATTGTGTATATTTTGATATTAGGACTTTGCATGGAGCTTTACACGAAACTACTCCAAAATCAGATATAAATAGATTTACACTTAGAATGGCGAAAGAAAATTCAAAAATAATTTATAGAGGTGATTGGGCTAGAGAAGAAAGATCAATTATGGAGGCTAATGGATATAAAAACGGTGATGATTTAAATGGTAAAATGTTTCCAACACTTTATGAAATTAATTCAAATTAATTATAAAATCTATTTGTCTTAAATTTTTTTAAAATTTAGCCTGGAGTATATGTTCTCTCAGCCTCTGGATCTTTTGTTGAGTAAGGTAATTTTAAAACTTCATTCCAAAATTCTTCTGGAATATCTGTTTCAGCCCATGAAATATTTTTCTCAATACTCTGAACGCTAGTAACACCACAAATAGTAGATGTTATTCTTTTATCTTTCATAGAAAATTGTAAAGCTGCAGCACCCATTTCAACATTATATTTTTTACAAACTTTTTCTAATTCTCTAGCTGGCGCAAGTTTTTCTTCAGTAGCATCCTGGTAAGTTATTTTTTTAAAATTACTTGGACCTTTTGCCAAAACACCACCTGCGTAAGGGGCAGCGTTAAAAATAGATATATTTTTACTATGAGCATAACTGTACATTTCATCTGCTTCTCTGTTTAACAAAGTGTATCTGTTGTGATTTATTATGACATCAAAGTCCCACTTTCTTAAGATAGGGAACATAATATCTATTCTTCCCATAGCTAAACCAACAGCTTTTGCCAAACCTTCTTCTTTAATTTTAAACAATTCATCCAATGCACCATCTTTTTTGGTTACATCATTTATATCTTTTACGTATTCTGGATCATGAAGAAACAAAACATCTACAGAATTAACGTTTAAAGCTTCTAAACTTTCTTCAACAGACTCTCTTGTTCTTTTTTTATCAAGAACTAATGTATCCATATTTCTATCGATTTTAGTTGATAAGACAAAGTTTTCTGGCCATCCACCATTTTCTTTTATTGCTATACCAATTCTTTTTTCACTTTCTCCCATTGCATAATTTCTTGAAGTATCAAGCAAATTTACTGGACCTTGAAAAAATCTTTTTAGCGTTTCCTGAGCTCTTTGTTCAGGTACTTCATAACCGTAAGTATCTGGCATACTCCCTAAAGAGGAGGTTCCAAAACTCAATTCAGTGACTTCAACGCCAGTATCTTTGATTTTATTTTTTTTCATAAATTATGTTTTGAGTTTATAAAACTTTTTTGCATTATTATAAAAGATGTTTTGCTTTTCATCTATACTTAATTCTTTAAGTAAATTTGTTGCTGCATTATACCATCCTAAATAATTTGTTCTCAAGTTACAGACAGGCCAATCAGATCCCCATAAAATTTTTTTATCAGTAAATAGATTTAATATTTCATCTACATATGGCCTTAGATCTTGCTCGGTCCAATTTTCGCAGGCTTCTGTGACCATTCCAGAAAATTTACAATATACATTTTCTAGCTTAGATAATTTGTTCATACCTTTTTGCCAATTAATAAATTCTTCTTGTTTATTATTACAGATTTTTGGTTTCATTAGATGATCAATGATAAATCTTAGAGAAGGATATTTTGTAGCAATTTTGTAAAAATTTTCTAGGTGCACTGGAAATCCTAGTGCATCAAAGCTTAATTCTAAATTAATTATATTTTTAAAAAAAATATCAAAATTTTTATTTAAAACCCAATTTTCATCTGGAATATCTTGTATCATAGGTCTTACACCAAGAAATTTAGGATGTTTTGAGAAAATTTTTAATTGTTCTAATTGTTTTTGGTCTTCAAAATTTACCCAACCAATAACTCCACAAACTAAATCAGAACCTTCAGCAATATTTAACATATATTCAGTTTCTGCATTAGTTGCTGCAGCTTGAACTAAAACAGTTTTGTGTAAATCGATTGACTCAGAAACTTGAATTAAATCTTTAACTTCATATTTTCGATTTAAAATTGGATTATCTTTTGGCATCCAATGATAATCACCCCTTGAAGGATCCCAAAAATGTTGATGTGAATCAATAACTTTCATAAGTTATTATAAATTAGGTTTACTCTCCCAAAATGCTTTCATCTAAAATCTTAGTGTCATATGCTGAATAAGAATGCCATCCTGCAACTGTTTGATCAAAATCAACAATGCTCCCAGTCATAATACCCGACTCATCCGAGCACAAGAAAGCTAAGATCTTAGCAACATCTAAAGGTTTGTTTAATCTTTTAAATGGAACCTTGGCTTCAGCTTTTTTTAACCAGTCATCATCTGCATTATGAAATTTTTTTTGAATTACTGTTTCTGCTGGTGTATCTGTCCAACCTAAATTTACACCATTCACTCTTATTTGGTGCCCAGATACTGAATTTGCAACATTTTTAATCATTATA
This sequence comes from Candidatus Pelagibacter sp. HIMB1623, assembly GCF_052047695.1. Lineage (NCBI taxonomy): Bacteria > Pseudomonadati > Pseudomonadota > Alphaproteobacteria > Candidatus Pelagibacterales > Candidatus Pelagibacteraceae > Candidatus Pelagibacter > Candidatus Pelagibacter sp. HIMB1623. The sequence continues at coordinate 188,459 of NZ_JBNAJN010000001.1, read as the reverse complement.
GCTAATGCTGCTTTAGAAGAGCTGTAAGCAGTTAAGAAAGGCATACCACTATATCCGGCCATTGATAAAATATGAGCAATAGTTCCTTTTTTTTTATCTCTAATCATTATTTTTATAACGTCTTGCATCATAAAAAGTGGAGCTTTTACATTTACATTAAAATTTTTGTCATAATTCTCCTCTGTTGTGCTTAAGATCGTTCCTCTTTCTGTAAAAGCAGCAACATTAATAAAACTATCTACAGTATTGAATTTTTTATCAGTCTCAGAAACTATTTTTTTACAATCTTCAAGTTTTTCTAAATCTGCTTGAACGTATAAGCATTCCGCGCCTATACTTTCTATTTCAGATTTTACTTTATTTCCTTTATCACTATTCCTACCACAGATAGTTACTCCTTTGGCACCTCTACTTGCAAGTAATTTTGCTGTCTCAGCTCCACTACCTTGAGTACTTCCTGTTACAATTATTATTTTATTTTTAAACTGGTTAGCTTGATCAGATATATATTTATTAGTCATAAAATTTTAATTTGTACAGATAACTAAGCCCAATATAAAATTGGGCTTAGAAACTTTTAAGAAGAATAATGATTTTATCCTGCAATACAAGATCCAATGTTTGGCTTCATACAAACATCAAGACCTGTATAGATTGCTTTTAGTGATGGGTTGTCAAATTTTAATGCTTTACCATCTACTATGTCTTTAAGAACATACATAGCTTTGTAGCCCATCATATATGGCTGTTGACCTACTTGACCATGAGTTCTTCCAGCATCTAAATCTTCCATTTGCATAGGAAGAGTATCTGCAATTACTACTGCAGTTTTCATAGAACTAATTCTATCTGCATGCTTTTCAGTAACTCTTCTAAAAGCTTTAGATACGAATTGAGGAAAACCTCCAGTTGGTACAAATGCAGTTAGGTTTGGATGTTTCGCAAAGATATCTTCCATCTGCTGTACAGAAAGAGGGAAATCGTCATTCGTGTACAAAGGACATCCGCTAGCTTCAGTCCATCCATTTTCACCTTTAAGAGCCGCACTAGGATAAGTTCCTGAATCTGCTCTTCCAGCAATAGTATCTCTTATACCTGACATTCTTTCATTGTGGTTTGCAGCTGCAGCACCACCAGATTGTATACAAATTTCACCACCGTTAGGTTTTAACATCATAACGATTTGTGCAAGGTATACACCAATGTCATAGTTTTTTGTTCCAACATAAGCTGCTCTTAAACCAGCATCTTTAGTTAAAAGATCTGAGTCCCAAGTAATGATTGGAATATCTGTTCCTTTAACAGCTTTTGCCATTGCAGCTGCGTTAGAAGATGCAACAGCAATTCCATCAACACCTTTAGCTATTAAATCTTGAACAATTTGAACTTGTTCTTGCTCAGTATGCTCTCCAGGTCCAATGTATAAACATTCTATCCCACCAATTTCTTTCTCAGCAACTTTACAACCATCTCTCGCCAAATCAAAAAACGGGTTGTTCATAGCTTTTGGAACTAATGCAAAAACTTTATCAGCTGCATATGAAATTCCAGAAATTGATACAAAAATAAATGCTAACATTGCAATTATTGTTTTTCTCATATTTCTCTCTCTCTTAGTTAGTTAATTTATTTAACAAATACTATTTAGAATGAGTCTACGATTCAAGTAAAATGATGTGATTCAACTAAAAAGTGATACATCAAATGATTGATTTTACATCAGTTTATGATACGATGTTTATATGAAAAATCATTGGAAAAATGTTTCTATAAAGAAAATTTCTGATGAATCAGGATATGGTACAGCTACAGTAGATAGAGTTTTGAATAACAGAAAAGGGGTGAGTAAAAAAACTAAAGATAAAATCTTAAATATTTTAAATAACCTTCAAAACGGAAATAATAAAAATCAAACTAAAAATATTTTAATTTGTTGTCAATCAGGACCTTCGTACAACAAGACTCTTGAGGAGAGTTTAGATAATATTAATAATGAAATTTATAAATTTAATTTGATAAAACATTTTATTCCTGCAAAAGAATTTAAAACTAGTCAATTTGTTAAAATTTTAAGAGAAACTTCAAGTTTTGATGCAGTGATTATAGTTTCACAGGAGGATCAAAATATAAATAACGAGCTAAGTAAAATTGCAAGTGAAGGAAAACCTGTGATTACATTAACCACTGATTTTCCAAATTTGAGCAGAACAGCTTATATAGGTAATAATCAGTCTAATGCTGGATCTACTGCTGCAAATATAATTGGAAAAAATGTTGGGAAACGATCAGGCTCAATATTGATGGTCATGAGTATGCCATACAGGTGCCAACAGGAAAGAGAACTGGGTTTTAGAAAAGTATTGAGATCAGAATTTCCAAATCTTAAAATCAAAGAAAGTGTTTTTAATTTAGATACATCGGAACAAAGTTACAAATATGTTAAAAAATATATTAAAGAAAATGGACCACCGTTAGGAATTTATAATATTGCTGGAGGAAATTTAGGTGTCGCTAAAGCAATTAGTGAAATGAATGTAAAAGATCATATTGTATTTGTAGGTCATGAACTAAATAAAAATTCTAGAAATCTTTTAGAAAATAATAAAATGGATTTTGTTATAGGCCACGATGTTGAATTAGAAATCAAAGTTGCATTTGATAAAATTTTAGATTTTGAAAAAAATCCAGGTAATCAAAATTCTTTTTTTTCAGATATATTAATTTTCAATAAATATAATTGTATGGATAAGAAAGTTTATTAATTAATTCTTTTTATTTTTAACTTTTTCTAACCAAACTGCACCTACGATAAATATTCCTAAAAATGTTCCTTGCCAGTAAGGGTCAATTCCAGCCATTAGAAGACTGTTTCTAATTGTTTCCATTAATGCAGCACCAATAAATGCTCCAAAAGTACCACCAACACCACCCATTAAGTTAGCACCACCTATCACTGTTGCAGCAATTACTCTTAACTCATAAGTGTAACCTAAGGCATTGGTTACTGATCCCATCCATCCAACTATCATTACAGCAGAAATTGCAGCAAATAATCCACTGATCATGTATACTGACATTTCAATCCATCTAGTATTAATTCCAGATAATTCAGCCGCTTTTTTATTACTGCCAACTGCAAAAACATGTTTGCCGTATGAGGTATATTTCAATACTAAACCCATAACTATTGTTAGAAATATTAATAACCAAGTTGCATTAGCAAGACCCAGCATTGAACCTCCTCCAATTTCATAAAACATTTCATCTTTAGGTCCAAACTCATAAAACATTTTATTGTTTGAAACTACTAAAGCTAAACTTCTTGCTGCAGCCATCATTCCTAAAGTAACCACAAATGGAGAAAGTTTAAGATAAGCAATTAAATATCCATTTACTGCACCAATTAAAGTACCTGCAAGTAAAGCTAAAATTATTGATACCCAAACGTACACTCCATCAAAATATGAAGCTTTGGAATACCATTCAGGTAAAAATTGAGCATCCAAAAATAAACCACATATAACTCCTGTGACACCCATAATTGACCCAACCGACAAGTCTATCCCAGCTGTAATAATCACAAATGTCATTCCAATTGCCATTATTCCGATGAAAGAAAAGTTTCGTGTAATATTAAAAAGATTATCTTTGCTAGAAAAAGCATCTTCTACAAAAAACATAATAAAACAAATCCCAAATAAAGCTATTGTTACCCAAAAAGATTGTTCAGAAACAAGTTTTTGAAATAAATTTTTTTCTGTCTTAGAGATTATTTCCTGATTAAATTTTACTGAACTCATACTTTGTCTATTGCCCCTGTAATTAAGCCTGTTGCTTCTTCTGTAGAAGAATCTTTTATATTTTTTTCACAAACTTTTTCACCTCGTCTTAATACTACTAGCTTGTCACATACTTCAAATATATCTGGCATTCTGTGACTAATTAACATTACAGCTATTCCTTGATCTTTTAATCTTTTTATAAGATCTAATACTTCAGCAACCTGTCTAACACTAATTGCTGCAGTTGGTTCATCCATTAAAACTAATTTAGGATTTGTAAGCCTTGTTCTTGCAATAGCCACAGCCTGTCTTTGTCCTCCAGACATCTGCATAACTAAATCCTTTGGTCGAGTTTCAGATTTAAGTTCCTCGAATAACTCTGCAGATTTTTTAAACATGGCCGGATAATCCAAATATTTAAATGGCCAAATACCTTTTTGAATTTCTCTACCTAAAAAAACATTTGAAGCTGCAGTCAAATGATTACAAAGAGCTAAGTCTTGATAAACCACCTCAATACCAGATTTTCTTGCATCAACAGGCTTCTCAAATTCTACTGGAGCATTATTAAACATTATTTCTCCAGATGTGGGTTTAAAATTACCAGCTATAATTTTTAATAGTGTAGATTTACCCGCTCCATTATCACCCATTAACCCGACGGTTTCGGCTTCTTTAATATCAAAACTAACTCCCGTTAAAGCCTGTATAGCTCCAAAATTTTTTTCAATATTATTTAGAGAAAGAATACTCATTTTAGAATTTTACATCTATTACTTTGCCACTTTCAAACGATTCATAGGCAGCATTGGCAATTATTAAAGCATTTCTACCATCCTCAAATCCAACTAATGGTTTTGTTTTATCTTCAACACATTTTACAAACTCGTTAAATTGATCTCTGTAAGCTTGCTCGTATCTTTCAATAAAAAAGAAATGTATGGGCTCTTTTTCATTTGTTGAAGTGCTTGTGTATCTTTCTAAAGAAGTGGGTGTTTGATTGTTTGAAATTACCATACCTTTACTTCCAAATACTTCTACTCTTTGATCGTATCCATAAACTGCTCTTCGGGAGTTATTAATATGTATTAAAACACCTTTTTTTGATTTTAAAATAAACATAGCGGTATCTAGATCTTTTTCCTGCTGTGCATTTTTATCAAACAATGCATCTCCAAATGCAGATATTTGAACCACAGGATCATCCCCTAAAATAAATCTAGTCAAATCGAAATCATGGATAGTAGTATCTCTAAAAAATCCTCCTGCAGCTTTTAAATAGTCAATCCCTGGAGGTTCAGGGTCTCTACTTGTAATTACAACCATTTCCAACTCACCAATTTCTTTTTTTACTCTTGCTTGTTGAGCTTTTGCATGACTTGCATCAAATCTTCTATTAAAGCCGATTTGAATAGGAACGTTTGTTCCCTTTATATTTTCCATGCATTCATTTACTTTATTGATATCTAAATCAATTGGCTTTTCACAGAAAATTGCCTTTCCTGCTTTTGCTGCCATTGTAATAAATTGTGTATGAGTTGGTGTTGCAGAAGCTATAAGAACTGCATCTACATCATCTGAATTTATTGCTTCCTCTGGTGAAGATGCAATTGAGCATCCTGTTGATTTTGCTACTTCTTCAGCAAATTGAGAATTAACGTCATATATGTATTTTAATTTTGCTTTGGGATGAGCTGCTATAAATTTAGCATGCATTTTTCCAATTCTTCCCGCACCCATCAAAGAAAAATTAAGCATAAGAATATAGAACAGAATTAAAAAATAAAATCAAGAAACATTTTTTAATGATGAATTAAACATCAAATTAAAATAAAATTTTCTTGATGCACAAAACATCATAATTTAAAAATGCTTTCAACTTTTAAATAATTAGTATGTCAGTAAAATTAGGAATAGCACCAATTGCATGGAGCAATGATGATATGCCAGAATTGGGTGGTGATACTCCTTTAGAACAATGTTTGTCTGAAGCTAGTCAAGCAGGGTTTATTGGAATTGAGTCTGGTGGTAAATTTCCAAAAAAATCAGAGGAATTAATTCCTAAACTTAACGAATTTAATCTAAATCTTTGCTCAGGATGGTATGGAGCTAATTTAAGAACAAATAGTGTTGACGAAGAAAAAAAAGTTATTCAAGATCAGTTGAAACTTTTTAAAGACTGTAATTCACCTTGTATGGTTTTTGCTGAAGTGTCTGGCTCAATTCAAGGAGATCCAAATCGAAAATTGTCTACAAGACCCCAAATGGATCTTGAAGAATCTAAAAAATATTATGAAAAAATTTCAGAAATGGGAAAATATCTTGAGGATAAAGGTATGCCACTTGCTTATCATCATCATATGGGAACTGTAATAGAGACAGAAGAGGATACAGTAAGATTGCTTGAGAACACTCATGATAGCGTAAAACTTACATTAGATACCGGTCATATGTTATTTGCTCAGGGAAACTCGTTAAAAATATTAAAAGACTTTAGCGAAAGATTAATTCATATACATTGCAAGGATATTAGAAAAAGCGTTTTAGAAAAATCTTTAAAAGAAGACTTAAGTTTTAGAGGAGCGTTTCTAGAGGGTGCATTTACAGTTCCAGGTGATGGATGTATTGATTACAAGCCTTTATTTGATGTGTTGAAAGAAAAAAATTATTCTGGATGGTTAGTAGTAGAGGCTGAACAAGATCCAGCAAAAGCAAATCCATTTGAATATGCAAAAATAGGTTACAAGTATTTAACTGAAACTTTAAATCTTAGTGGTATCGAGATTTATAAAGACTAACTCCCAAAAAAAATAGAAGCTAAATTTTTAGATTAAATCTACTACTACAGTCTTACAATTTTTGATTTTTCTAATGTATCATCAAAATAATCAATTATATTTTGAATTGTTTCCACACCCATTCTTGTCATACATTCATCAGTAAAAGCTGCGGTATGTGGGCTTAAATAAACTTTTTCATTTTTTAAAAGAGGATTATCATTTTCGGGTGGTTCTTGTTTGAATACATCAATTCCTGCTCCAAAAATTAAATCTTCATTTAAAGCCTTATCAAGATCTTCCTCATGAATAATTCCACCTCTAGCTGCATTAATGATTATACAATTTTTCTTCATTGTTTTAAGCAAATCATAATTAATTAGATTTTCTGTTTTTTCTGTTAACGGCATATGTAATGATATTACATCCATTGTTTTTACTGCCTCTTCAAGATTATCAACTTTTTTTCCTCCAAGCTTCTCTATTGTGTCTTTATCTACAAACGGATCGTAGACAAAAACATTCATTTCAAATCCCAAACATCTTTTAATAAGTGCTTTACCTATTCTACCAAACCCCATTATTAGGAAATTTTTTTTCCATACCTCAATAGTCTTGGGTAATTTATTTCTATCCTTAAAATTACCTTCTTTAACCGTTGTATGATAAAGCTCTCTTCTTTTTGCAATATTTAGCAAGACAAACATAACATGCTCTGCAACTGTAACTGCATTTGCATTGGCCGTAATAGCAATTTTGATATCTCTTTCTTTAGCTGTTTTTAAATCAATATTATCGTAGCCTACTCCATGTCTAGATATTATTTTAAGATTTTTTGCTTCGTTAATTACCTCACCTGGTAGTTTTGCTATTCTAATTGAAGCACCATCACAATCTTTTATTTTAGCCTTTAAGTTTTCTACTGAAACATCGTCAGTAACTTCCACATCAAAATCGGGGTGATTATTAATTAACTCCATACCTTTTTCATGAACTTTTTGGATAACTAGAATTTTCTTTTTATTACTCATAATTTTTATTTAAGCTTTTCTGTTGAAGGCTTTTCTAATACGAAAAATATCTAACAATGTAAAATAGTTTTTTAAAAAGTTGTAATTATTTTCTTATTAAAATAAATTTAGTTGTGAATTTAACTATAAAAACTCTACTTTACATTTTTAACTTTCTAGAAAAGATAAATACTTTTTTTCTAAGAATTGGAAGACAATTTGCATGGATCGCAATTTTTTTAATGGTTGTCGTAATTATGATCCAGGTTTTCTTTAGATATGTTCTCAACAACGCATTACCTTGGCCTGATGAAGTTGCAAGATTTTTAATGCTATGGATGACAGGGTTAATTGCTCCCTCAGCGTATAGATGGGGTGGTTTTGTCTCTATTGATATGCTGGAAAGATTTTTACCTAAAATTATATCAACTTTTTTAACCTTATTTTTATTGATCATATCTTTATTTGTTTTGATCATTGGACTTGAATTAGGTTTAAAACATATTAACGCTGGTTGGATATTCAGTTCTGCTTCAATCAAAATTCCATTTAATTTAATTGGTGGCAAAGCAGAGCCAATAAAATTAGCTTGGATGTATATGTCCTTACCAGTTGGAATTGTTTTTTTGATTTCAGTAAACATAGAGTTAATTTTAAGAAACTTTTTAAGTAATTTTGCAAAATTAGAATTACCTGAAGATTTCGATAAACAAAAATTGGAGACACAGTAATGTTAATTTGGTTTCTCCCTTTATTTTTATTATTTTTGCTAATTGGATTACCAGTATTTTTTGGATTGTTGGCTGCTCCTGGAATTTTACTTTGGTTGAATGATCAATCTAGAGATGGAGCAATGCTTTATAGAAATATTTACAATGGTATTGATAGCTTTCCTTTAATGGCAATTCCTTTTTTTATGTTAGCTGGTGAGCTAATGAATAGGGGGGGAATTACTCAAAGATTAGTAGAATTTAGCCAGGCGATGATGGGGCATTTAAAAGGTGGTTTGGCACATGTTAACGTCTTAACTTCAATGCTTTTTGCTGGCCTATCTGGATCTGCAGTTGCAGATACTTCTGCAATTGGTTCAATGTTAATTCCTGCAATGGAGAAGCAAGGTTATACAAAAAAATTTTCAGCAGCAATTACCGCAGCGAGTTCAGTAATTGGTCCAATCATTCCACCTTCAGGAATAATGATTATTTATGCATACGTTATGGGAGAGAGCGTAGCTGCTTTATTCCTAGCAGGTATTATTCCTGGAATTTTAGTTGGTGTTAGTTTGATGGTTACAATCAAGTTTATGGCTAAAAGATATAATTTTCCTGCCGTAACAAAAAAGACAACATGGAGACAAAGAGGAAAAGCTTCTTTGAAAGCTTTTTTCCCATTGATGACTCCAGTTATAATTCTAGGAGGTATACTTGGAGGAATTTTTACTCCAACTGAAGCATCTGCAGTTGCAGCTGCTTATGCAATGTTTATTGGTTTGTTTGTTTTAAAATCTTTAGAGTGGAAAGACGTACCAAAGGTTATGACAAAAGCCGCAATGGTTTCATCTGTAGTATTACTTTTGGTTGGTGCTGCAATGGCTTTTAAAACAGTTGTTAGTTTATCTCATGCACCAGAATATCTTGCTGAGTTTGTTTTGGGATTAACTGATAATCCTTATATTTTATTATTTCTGATTAATATTTTACTATTTATTGTTGGAATGTTTTTAGATGCAGGTCCCGCAATAATTATTTTAGGACCAATACTTGGACCAGTGTTTGTAGAATTAGGTGTACATCCAGTTCATTTTGCAATTATTATGTCAGTTAACTTAACTGTTGGTTTAGCAACACCACCAATGGGTTTAGTTTTATTTGTTGCATCCTCAGTTTCTGGTGAAAGAGTTGAAACTATATCAAAAGCTATATTGCCGTTTTTAGCAGTAGAGGCAATTGTGATATTTTTAATTACTTACTTTCCATCAATCTCAATGACTATTCCTTTACTTACAGGTTTTGCAAAATAATTTTAGTTTTTAGATAATAGACACAGAGGTTCAATTTAGGTATATTTTTTATACTTAAATAAATATTTAAAGAGAGGGAAATAATAATGAGTAAATTAATTAAATCATTCTTTTCATTATTATTCTTAATTAGTTTTACAGCTTCTGTTTCAGCTGCTGATTACAATTTAAGAATGACAATGAATTCTAATGATCAAGATGAGGACTATGATGGTGCAGTAGTATTTAAAAACTACGTAGAAGCAGCATCAAATGGAAAAATATCTGTAGAACTTTTTGTAGGTACTCAGTTATGTTCTAAGGGAGCAGAATGTTTACAAGGTGTTTCCGATGGAAGCATCGACGTTTACATTTCTACTTCTGGAGGAGCAGCTGGTGTATTCCCATATGTTCAAGTTTTAGATTTACCATATCTAATGGCAGACGACAGAATTGCTGAAGATGTTATGCAAGGTGATTTTGTAAGAACTATGAGACAAATGGCTCTTAAAGATTCAGGCGATACAATAAGATTAATGACTATCGGAAACACTGGTGGATGGAGAAATTTTGCTAACACTAAAAGAAGAGTTGCAGAACCATCAGACATGAAAGGTCTAAAAATCAGAACTGTTGTAGCTGACTTACCTCAAGAGCTTGTAAGAGCTTTAGGTGCATCACCAACTCCTATTCCATGGCCAGAATTATTTACATCTTTTCAAACAGGTGTAGTTGAAGGTTCTAAAAATGGAATAACTGACATTATGAATATGAAGTTTCCAGATGCAGGTCTAAAATATGTTACTTTAGACGGTCATGCATACATGGGAGCACTTTGGTGGATGAACAATGCAAAATATCAATCTATGCCAAAAGAACTTAAGAAAGTTATTACGGATGGATTTTATGCATTGCAACAAGCTACATTTGCATCTCCAAAAAGAAAATCAATCAAAGCGTATGAAGACTTTGTAGCAGGCGGTGGAGATTTATATGTTCCAACTCCAGCACAAAAAGCTAGTTTCAAAAAAGCTGCTAGTCCAGTTTATGATTGGTTTAAGTCAAACGTTAAAGGTGGAGGACAAATCTTTGACGCTTTAACAAGTGCAGTTGCTGATGCTGAGAAAAGAGCATCAAGTGCATACGATAAAGACTTATAATCTTAATTAAATAATGGGGCGGATTTAATTATTCGCCTCATTACCTAAACGGATAAATCCAAGCTTTGTAATCTTTAATAAGTATATGCGCTTTTTCAATTTGTTCAGGAGTCATTTTTTTAATTACTTCCTCTTGAGAAATCGCAGCATCGGGATCACCTCCAATAGCGGACAAACCATACCACATGTAAGCTCTAACAAGATCAGGAGCAGGAAGTCCTCTACCGATTTCATAATACCACCCAACACCCGATTGAGCACCGGGATGACCTTTCATCGAAGATCTAAGATACCATTCAAAAGCTCTAACATCGTCTTGCTTAACTCCAAGACCCATTGCATACATTATTCCAATAAGCTCTTCAGCATCAGCGTTCCCAGACCTAGCAGCTGGTATCAGTTCTTCCATAGCCTCTTGAAATTTTCCAGCTTCCATCAAATCTCTAGCATTTTCAATTTCTGCAAAAACTATAGATGGAATAAAAAAAATTATAAAAAAGTATCTCAACATATAAAAATATTAATATTTATAATTCCATTTTTAATTTCAGCAAACAAAACATATTCGATTGAATTACCAAAACCTTTAACAAGTAATGATTTTCATAAAGTTGATATGGAAAAGGTTAAAATAGGAAGACTTTTATTTCATGATAAAATTTTATCAGCTAATCGTAATATTGCTTGTGCAACTTGTCATAGCCAAGATTTAGGAGGATCTGATGGCCTTTCATTAGGAATTGGTGAAGGTGGACACGGTATTGGATTAGAAAGAACAGCTGGATCAGGGGATGATAAAATTAAAAAACGTATTCCAAGAAATGCTTTAGCATTATGGAATTTAGGATTTAAAGATATTACAACATTACTTCATGATGGAAGAGTGACTAAATCTGATATATTTGGAAATGGTTTTAATACCCCAGCACAAGAACTGCTTCCAAAAGGTCTGGATAATATAGTTGCGGTACAAGCTTTATTTCCAATGACAAGACAATTTGAAATGGCTGGAAATCCAGGTGAAAATGAAATTATAGGACTTGTTTCAAAAGTTGGTAAAGACAGTATGAGAATTGATAGAGTTTGGCCGGTAATTGCTCATAGAATAAGAGGAGTTCCTGAATATGTTGAAATGTTTAAACATGCTTTCGATGATGTGGATAATGCTTTAGATATAAATATTACACATATAGTAAATTCAATTGCAGCTTTTGAAATTCATGAATGGACATCTTTTGACTCTCCATTTGATGAATATTTAAACGGAAATAAATCAGCTTTAAATTCAAATCAGATTGCAGGTATGAATTTATTCTATGGCAAAGCTAATTGCAGCTCATGTCATTCTGGGTCTTTATTATCTGATCAAAAATTTCATTCAATAGGTATCCCACAATTCGGACCAGGCAGAACCAGACCTTTTGATCCTTATGCACGTGATGTTGGAAGAATGGTTGAAACAGATGATGTGGATGACATGTATAAATTTAAAACACCCGCTCTAAGAAATGTTTCTTTAACGGCACCTTATGGTCATAATGGTGCTTATCCAACACTTAAGGGCATAATTAAACATCATTTAAATCCAGTAGCTATGAATAAAAATTGGAAACCTCAATATGCAAATTTACCAAAGGCTCCATGGCTAGAACAAATTGATTTTGTAATTTTTTCTGACAAAAGAGAACAGGATAGAATTATTTCAAGTATAGACATCAAACCAATAGATTTAAGTGAAAAAGAAATTGATCAATTAGTTTCTTTTTTACAATCTCTAACTGGAAAAAGTGGAAATCAAAGACCACTCGGTAAACCAGAAAAAGTACCAAGTGGATTAACAATTGATTAAACTTATTTAATTAAACTGATAGATAATAAATATGGAAAAAATTAAATATGGAATAATTGGAGCTGGCACAATGGCTCGAGAACATATTTTAAATTTATCTTTAATCGATGAAGCTGAAGTAGTTGCTCTTTCAGACCCTCACGAAGAATCTTTGAAACAGTGTCAAGAACTACTAAATAAGGAAGTTGTTTGCTTTGATAATCATCAAGATCTGATCAAAGAAAATTTAGTTGATGTTTATATAATCTCATCTCCTAATTTTACCCATGTAGAAATTTTAAAAGATGTAATTAAAACTAATAAACATATATTGGTTGAAAAACCTTTGTGCACTAATACAAAAGATTGTTTAGAAATTGAAAAACTTACTAAAGATTACCCATCAGTATTTTGGACTGCAATGGAATATAGGTACATGCCTCCTGTTTCAAAATTTATCAAAGAAATTCACAACAAAACAATTGGTGACCTAAAAACATTAACAATAAGAGAACACAGATTTCCTTTTTTAAAAAAAGTAAATGACTGGAACAGATTTGAAAAAAATACCGGAGGAACTTTAGTTGAAAAGTGTTGTCATTTTTTTGATTTGATGCGGTTTATTGTTAAGAGTGAGCCCGTAAGTGTTTATGCGAGTGGAGGACAAGATGTAAATCATTTAGATGAGGAATATGATGGGAAAAAACCAGATATTATTGATAATGCTTACGTAATTGTTAATTTTGAGAATGGTTCGAGAAGTATGCTTGAGCTTTGTATGTTTGCTGAAAATTCTGAAATGCAAGAAGAGTTAACCGCGACAGGAAATATTGGTAAAATTGAAACTTCAGTTCCTTCAAACGAGTCTGGGAAAACTACTTCAGATGTAAGAATTGGTATGAGAGATGGAAAAACAAAACAAGAAAGTGTTAGTGTAGATCCAAAAATACTTGAAGCAGGACATCATCATGGGTCAACTTATTATGAACATTTAGCCTTTATAAATGCAGTAAAAAATAAATTAAAGCCAGAGGTATCTTTGATTGATGGATTAATTGCAGTTGCTGTTGGAGAGGCTGCTGAGACATCAATTAAACTTGGAAGAGTAGTAAAGCTAAACGAGATAATTACTTAAAAAAATCTATCGCCTTTTTAACTATAAAATTACTAACTCTAATATTTGACTCTGTTGTGACACCTGAAATATGAGGAGTTAAAATACAATTCATTTCAGATGTTATTCTTTCGTATAAATTTTTCTTAATAGGTTCATTTTCAAACACATCTAATGCAAATCCTGAAATTATATTTTGATTATAAGCGTCTATAAGATCATTCTCATTTACAACACCACCTCTAGAAGTATTAATTATTATTGGCTGTTTTTGCATTTTAGAGAATGAAGACTTGTTGATTAAATTTTTAGTCTCTTCTGTCAGAGGTAAGTGCAAAGAAACAATATCTGCATTTTTAAATAAATCTTCTAATGAAGATAATTTATAATTTTTTTCATTATCATCTAATTTTTTAATGTAAGGATCATAAGCCAAAACATTTAGGCCATTTTTCAAACTATAGTCAGCAACCTTTCTGCCAATAGTACCAAAACCTACTATTCCAATACACTTTCCATTTATTTCAGCAGATTTAATAGTTGTTCTAGGCCAATCACCTTTGATCGTTCCATGATGAAACATAGGAATTTTTTTTATTAAAGACATAGAAGATGAAATTACATATTCAGCTACAGAGTCTGCATTCATACCAGTTGCAGGTTGGACATGAATACTTTTGGTTCTACAAAATTCAGTATCAATATTATCTAAACCAACACCCAGTCTTCCTATAAATTTTAATTTACTAGCGTTAGATAAAATATCTTTATTTACTTGAGTTTTATTTCTGACAATTAAACCATCATAATCTTTAATAATTTCTTTAAGTTCTTCTTTTTTTTCCCAAAGCTTTTCATCAAATTTGATTTCAAAAGTATTATTTAGATCATCTAAACTGTCTTGATTAATAAACTCTGCTATTAATATTTTAGCCATACTTACTTATATATATTTTTAACTTAAATTGAATAACTTACTTTTTTATTGAAATCGTTGTTGGCCTTATTGAATTTGAAACAATATTTCTAGAAAGTTTTATCTCTCTTAAAACAATATAAATTCCAGCACCAATTATAAAAACATTTCCTAAATAAATATTCCAACTAGGGATTTCATTAAAAATATAAAAACCGATCAATGCACCAATTAATAATTGAACATATTGTGTATTTGCAAATATTGAAGTTGGAAGATGACGAGCCGAGTTTATAATAAAAATCATTCCCATTCCTCTTAATAAACCTGCATTAAAATTTAAAAAAAAATCTGTTTTAGTCATTGGAATATAAAGCTCAAAGGTAATCACACCTGAAATAACAATTAAAATTAACTTTCCAATTATTAAAAATGAATACACACTCTCTGATTGACCATATTTTTTAACCAACAAATGACCTACTGAAGAAAAAACAGGTATTAATAAAGCCAATAACACATAGTTATTTATTTCTTTCCCAAAAGGATCAATTGCAATTATTGTTCCAATAAAACCTACTAATATTGCCGTATATCTTCTCCAGCTTACTTTTTCTTTTAGAAAGATTACTGAACCAATTGTTAATACAAAGGGTGTAAAGAAGACAATACTATACATAGTTGTAAGTGGAAGTTTATTTATACAAAGAAAAAATAATCCCATTGAAATTATTAAAGTTATTGCTCTAACTAAATGTACAAAAAAGTTTTTTGTTTTAATTTTTTTCCAGGAATTTCTAACTTGCGTGTAAAGTAAAATTGGCAGTAAGGCCGATAAAGAATTAATAAATATTATTTGTGTTACATGATAATAATTTGTCAATTCTTTTGCTATAGAGTCCATGATAACAAATAAGGAATAGCCAAGAATTGCTAAAAAAAAGTCTACCGAGTAGACACGGGTAGTTACTGAATTCATTTATTAATTTTTTATAATAATTTTGAAAGATCTCTTTTACTATTCTTAAACGTTGGTAAAGGATATTTAAAGGCATATTTACGTGGAATGCATTTTTCTTTTGCTTTTTCCCAAAGAGCTAACCATTGTTTAAAATTCTGAATTTTAAGATTTTTTTTGTTTTTACTTCTTACATAGAAATTTGGAAGTGGATCTCTTCCAGAAGGTTGGCCGGCTACGTTATATCTAAGGTCTGCACTTATTCTAAAATCATTTGATCTGTTAGGCAGAGAACAATGAATTGAATGTTTGTGTAAAAGAATTACATCTCCAACATCTGCCTCTAAGTGAATATGTTCCATTTTATCTAGTAATTTGCTGTCTTTAATTTCTACTTGGCCCCTATAACCAGCAATATGATTTAATAATCCCATTTTATTAATTTTCTTAACAGTAATCATGCACCCATTTTTTTTTGTAGTTTTTGTAAAAGGTATCCATACAGTAACCATATCTGTTAATTTTTGTCCTTTAGTATTAAGAACAGCAGCATCCTGATGCCAAGGTGTTCTTCCACTTAAACCATCTAAAATTGATCCTTTTGGTAATTTTTTTTCAGGTTGTTTAATTCTAGTATTTTGCACTGGATTAGACATGATTTCTTTGCCTAAAATTTTTTCAACAACATCTAAAATGTTTTTATTTGTGATTAAATTCCATAAAGATTGAGTAGCAAAATAATCACTGTCTTTCTTAACGTGATCTCTTGGTAATCTAGTGTTAAAATATTGATCTAAATCATCAATTTTTAATTTTGATATATGTGAATATTTTTTTTTAAAATCTAAATTAAGAACTTTTTTTACATCCTTTTTTTTCGCAAATTTTTGGATTAAGCAATCCATTACAAATTCCATGTCATTAAGGATTGGCTTTAAATCTCTTTGATAGTTAAGAACATTTTTTACTCTCAAATATCCTTGTTCAAATAATTTTTTTTGTAGATTATTTGCCATTAATAGAACCTAGTAGAATTTATTAACAATATCAATTCTTAGGAGCAGTTGTTAAATAATTTGCATCATGGAAAGAAGTTAACATTTTTTTCTTAGTACTGATGATATGTGGATAGTAAGCTGTTCCTTTAAAATTCCAAATAACAGGTTTATTGAGCGCATAACTTCCATAAATAAAAAATCTTTTTGGACAGTTTTTTTCTATAAAACGCTTAACTCCATGATAAGAATTTGGTGTTGATTGAAAAAATACCACAGTTCCTTTCTTTGGTGTGAAAGCTTTAACTATTTCTAGTTCACTCATTTTTGGAAATCTTCTGAAACTTTTTCTTAAATTTTTCTTAGATTTTTTTCTATAGATTGTAAGCGATCCTCCATTTTTTTTTGGGATATCTGTTAGATAAATTAAGAAATTATACAATCTGGTTATATCATCTCTATGGGGACGCAATCTGTATCCTCCTTTAGAAACCGAAAAATCAATATCTAAATTAACTTTTGGGTTAGTGTAATTGTTTCCTAATAGTTTTTTTAACTCGCTCGAATTTAATTTCTTTTTAATAGTAAATTTCTTTTGATTAAATATTTTTGGTTTGTGAGTATTTGTCCAAGATCCATCCTTAAAATTTTTAGAAAAAAGAGTTTCAATTTTTTTATAAAATGCTTTGCTATTAAAAAGTTGGAAGAGTTTTGCAGAATTATTTGAAGATTTAATGTAGTTATTAAAATTTTTTGAGCCTTTGTTAATTCTGCTTCGACCACCCATAATCATGTCATCAAAAGCTTTAGATTTACTAATTTCATCAATTAATAAATTACAAGTTTTTTTCTCAACAACTTTGTCTCCAACTAGTACAGGAAAATTACTTTTAATTTTTTTTAATCGATTAATTTTAAGCATTAACTATACATACCTTCTTTCACCTTAATCATTTTATACATCAGGTCATTTAAAGGTGTTTTTACTCCATGTTTTTTTCCAATTTTAGAAACAGCACCACTTATAAAATCAATTTCTGTTTTTCTTTTGTATTGAACATCAAAAGCCATTGAAGATTTGTTAGTTTGCATAGAATCTACAATTTTATTGAACATAAATAGACACTCATCTTCAGAAACATTAACTCCATCAGCAAGTGCTACTTCTCTTGTCTCTAAAATGATTTCTTTACCAAGCCCTCTTGAAACATCATTAGCCTTATTATTTATGTAAAGATCGGTGTGATGTAGATCAAATATAGCTGAAAGAGGACCAATTGCTGTTAGAGCAAAAAGCTTCATCCATTTTCTTTTTTTAACATCTTCAGCTGCAATCATTTCTAAATTATGTGCAGTAAAAGTATCAGCTATTTCTGTAATTCTTTCTGTTATTCCTCCTTCATATTCACCAATCCATGAAGGCAATGCGCCATGGTTCATTATATGACCTGGTCCTAAAATATTAGAAGCTTGTGTTGTTGTTCCACCGATTACTTTTTCATTACCAACAATACTTTGAATTATTGCTTCATGACCAATTCCATTTTGAAAAGACATGAATACTGTTTTTTCACCAATAATATTTTTAATGCTATTTAAAGCTGGTTCTAATGCAGTTGCTTTACACATAACAATCACTGCATCCATTTTATCTAACGATGAAGGATCTGAAGTAGCATTAACTTTAATTATACGATCACCACCGTGACCATCCATTTTTAAACCATCTTTATTAATTGTATCTACGTGCTCTTTCCAAACGTCAATTAAAGTTACATTTAAACCTTTTTCAGCTAGCAATCCTCCAAACAGGCAGCCCATAGCACCTGCACCTAATACGGCTACTTTCAAATCTTTATTTATCATCGTTACCTTTTTAAAATTATTTATGTATAGAAATTATATATATTATCTATAGACAATATGCAAAATAAATTATAGCTTATTATCATCATGCAATTAAAAATAGAAAAAGGAACTTTCTCAAATCATTCACTTGAAGATATAGCGAGTGCATTAAAAAAAGGACTTTCAGAAAATTTTAAAAATGTTGAAGTAGAAGTTGTAGATTGTCCTAATCTTCGTGAATGGGATTGCCCATCTGAAGGAATTAGCGGTAACCAAAAAATCATAGATGTTGGTGGTGAGCCATACATGCATGATCCTAATTTTATTGGTGCTGAATTTGATTATCAAGAAATTTCTAAAATGATTGGATCAGAAAAATCTTATGCTTTAGGTGCTGGATCTGGTGCAATGTCGTGTTTGGATGGTCACTGCGGAGAATTAGTAATTAATGAAAATTTAATTACTGACGAGTCTAGATCTATTATTGCAAGAGTAAGTCCTGATAAAAAATGTATTGTTGAAAAATATAGCGCACGAAAACACGGTGGACTTGGAAACATTTATTATACAGATGGTAAACAAGGAAAAGTAATTAAAATAAAAATCAAAGGAAGATCAGGTGATCAAGGTTCGCTTCCACAAGCAATGAGATCTTCTTTGTCCAATAATTTAAATCTCAAAGAAAATGAGCATATTGCTATTGCAGGTGTGTTTAGAATTTTAGAAGGAAAAGTAAGATCTCATGTTCAACCAGATTATAAAGATATTAAACATGAATACTATGATCCAAAACAAATGAAGTGTGTAAAAGATTTTCTTCAATTTTATGAACCTGTTGGTCCAAAATTGCAGTGTTATACAGTACTTTGGACTGGAGACCCTACTGGAGGAGAATTGAATTTAAGAGAGTCTGGTGAACATACGCATTTTCATTCTTATGAAGATGATAAAGATGCTGGTCATTATCATTTCGATGTAACACCAGATGAAATAGAATATGAAGGATATTTTAATACAGCTTCAGAAGTGCATAGAGTAAATAATATTTATAAAGAACTGCTAAGCAAAAATAGTATTGAATAGAAAACTTATTAAGTTTAAGTTTATTTAAATGAAAAGACAGTTTAAGTATCCAAAACATTTTGAAGAAGATAAAAAAATTCCAAAACTTACACAAAAAAGAATTAAATTAGCTGAAATTTCACTTGGAGATTTTGAGGGAAGGTTAGCAAATGAGTTATTAAATTGGTTTTCTTTAACACCTCAACACTGGATTATGTTGCATATGGTGATGCTTGCTTATTATAAAAATAAATCCATTACTAAAAATGAACTGTTAAGAGTTATAGAGAAATCTTATTTAACATCGAATGTCTATATTGATACGGCTATAAAGAAAGGATACTTTAGAATTATCAGAAACGAAAAAGATAAAAGATCAATTTTTATTTTACCATCAGTTGTTACTATTAAAACATTCGAAGGATTTATAGATAGAAGAGATATTCTCTATAAAGATGTTAAATAATGAAGAATGTCTATACATGGGCTGCAAAACCAGCCAAAAGATCAACCACAGTAGGTGATTTAAAAGCAGCCAAAGGTAAAAGAAAATTTACTCAAGTTACTGCAAATACTGTTGATGAAGCATCAGCTGCAGAAAAAGCTGGTTTTGACATGATTATTGCTAATGCTAAAAATGTTATTCCAGTTAGGGAAGGGTCAAAAAATCTTTTTTTAACCGCAGCTTTAGTTTTGAACGAATTTGTTACAGCAGATGATATTATGCGTGGAGCATTTAAAGCTTTAGAAAATGGTGCTGATGCAGTGATGACACCAAGAAGTATGGACATAGTAGAAATGCTAGCAAAAGAAGATGTGCCTGTTATGGGTCACTTAGGATTAGTTCCAAGAAAATCAACTTGGATAGGTGGACTTCGAGCAGTTGGTAAAACTGCAAATGAGGCTTATGAGTTATTCCAAAAATTTAAAAGATTGGAAGATGCAGGAGCTTTTTCTGCTGAGTGTGAAGTAATACCTGAAAATGTAATGGGAGAAATTTCTAAACGAACAGATATTGTCACAGTCTCTTTAGGATCTGGAAGAAATGCAGATGTGATGTATTTATTTATGGAAGATATTTGTGGTGATACCGAAAATCCGCCAAGACATTCTAAAGCTTATGGAAACTTATTAAAACTTAGAAATGAAATTAAGGTTGAAAGAGTTAAAGCTCTTAAAGCATTTAAAAAAGATTCTATGACTGGAAAGTTTCCAGGTAAGAAACAATCTTCTAATTTAGATAAAAATCAGTTTGAAGAATTTTTAAATCAACTTGATTAATAAGTAGCGTTGTCGTCTTTTTTAGACAAAGAACCTTTCATCTTATCTACAGTTGCTTTTGCCCCAGCACTTAAAGCTCTTAAATCAGATGCTATTGTTACAAAATCGAAACCTTTTTTAATCATCTTCGTTGCGTATTCTGTTGTACCATTATGAATTCCTGCAAAAATATTATTTTTCTTTGCATGTTCTAGAATTCTTAAAATTTCAGAATAAGCTTTTGTAGTTTCAGCTCGATCAAATCCAGGTTTTTCACCGATTGCTAAACTTAAGTCTGCAGGCCCAATATAAATACCATCAACACCTGGTGTAGACATTATCTCATCTAAATTTTCCAAAGATTCTTTAGTTTCTATCATTGCTAATTTAAGAATTTCTTCATTAGCATGATCTGCATAATCTGCACCACCATAAATTAACCCTCTAACAGGACCAAAACTTCTGTAGCCATCAGGTGGGTACATACAAGCTTGAACAAAATTTTCAGCTTCTTTTCTATTACTGACCATTGGACAAACAATTCCATAACAACCAGCATCTAAAATTTTCATTATTTGTCCTGGCTCATTCCAATTAACTCTAGCAAGTGGAGTGACATCTGTTGTCGAAATTGTTTGAAGCATTGGAAGAGCATTACTGTAATCAACTAAACCATGCTGCATATCTATAGTTAATGAATCCCAGCCTTGATGTGCCATCGCTTCTGCAGATGCAGTACTTGGAATTGCACACCAACCATTAATGACGGGTTTACCGTCTTTCATCATTTGTTTAATTTTATTTTTTCTCATGATTAAACCTTTAATGCCATGTGAGTATATTTAACGTTTAGATAATCTTTGATAGCCATTGATCCACCTTCACGTCCATAACCAGTTTGTTTGATACCACCAAATGGAGCTTCTGCTACAGCAACTGCTCCAGTATTAACAGCAACACAACCAGATTCTAACATTTCAGATCCTCTATTAGCTTGATCCATGTTGTTTGTGTATAAATAACTACATAAACCAAGATCATTATTATTTGCTCTTTCAATAACTTCATCAAATGTTTTAAACGTAAGAACTGGTACTAAAGGACCAAATGGTTCTTCTCTCATAATTGTAAAGTCGTCTTTCACATTATCAAAAACAGTTGGCTCGTAAAAATAACCTTTGTTAAAACCAGAAGGTCTTTGTCCTCCCATTAAAACATCAGCCCCTTCATTTTTTGTTGTCTCAACTAGTTTTTCAATTTCCTCTAATCTTTTTGCAGTTGTTAATGGACCTAAGATAGTTCCTTCATCCATACCATTTCCAATTTTTAATTTCTTTGCTCTATCCATAAAAGCACCAAGAAATTCATCTTTTTTATTTTCTTGGATATAAAATCTATTTGGAGATATACAAACTTGCCCGTTGTTTCTAAATTTTGCAGTTATAGCAATGTCTGCAACTTTATTCATATCAACATCATCACAAACTATGAAAGGTGAATGACCACTAAGTTCCATCGTTACTCTTTGAACTTTGTCTGCAGCTTTCTTTAATATTAACTTACCTACTCTTGTTGAGCCTGTGATTGATACTTTTTTAATAATATCAGATTCTAATAGTTCATTTGAAATTTCTGCAGGATCACCAGATAACAAATTTACCACCCCATCAGGAACTCCTGCTTCTTTACAAATATTAACTAATTCCATAACTGCACCAGGTGTAATTACATCTGGTTTACAAATTACAGAGCAACCAGCTGCTAATGCTGTTGAAATTTTTCTTGCAGCCAAAATAATTGGAAAGTTCCATGGTATTAAAGCAGCTACAACACCTACTGGCTGATAATAAACATGGACTCTTGTATCAGGAAATCTACTTTGAACTGTTTGACCATAAATTCTTTTTGTTTCTTCTGCATTCCACTCAAATATATCCGCTCCTCCACCAACTTCCCCAACTCCTTCAGCAAGAGGTTTACCAACTTCAAGTGTTAACCATTTAGCAAGAACATCTTTTTTTTCTCTCATTAGATCTGCAATTTTTCTAATTACATATGATCTTTGCCAGGGAGTAGTGTTACTCCAAACTTTAAGACCTTTCTCAGCTGACTTTAGTGCTTTTTGTACATCTGCTGAAGACGCTTTTGATGCTTTTCCAATCACTTCCTCAGTTGCAGGATTGATTACATCATATGTCTCTTTTTTTTCTGCTTCTTGCCATTTTCCATCAATGAATTGTCCAAATTTGCTATACATAATTTTTATTTTTTAAGGTTTACTAAGTTGGGTTTTTTAATTTATAAATATAAATATATATAAACATTATACATAAAAAAAATAAACCCAATTATGAAAAAAATCACTCTTACTTGTGCACATGCAATCGTTAAATATTTAATTGCTCAAAAAATATTAATTAATGGCAAAAAAGAAGCACTCTTTCCTGGTGTCTTTGGAATTTTTGGACATGGAAACGTAGCTTGTTTGGGTCAAGCACTTGAAGAAAATCAAAAAGAATTACCAACCTATAGAGGCCATCATGAACAAAATATGGCTTTAACTGGAATAGGTTATGCTAGAGCTAAAAGAAGACAACAAATTTTTGTTGCTACTTCATCTGTTGGTCCAGGAGCAACCAACATGGTTACTGCAGCAGCAGTTGCAATGAGTAACAGATTACCAATTTTATTTTTACCTGGTGATACTTATGCAAATAGAATGCCAGATCCAGTATTGCAACAAGTTGAACATTTTAACAATCCAAGCATAACTGCAAACGATGCTTTCAAACCAGTTACAAGATATTTTGATCGTATCACTAGACCTGAACAAATAATTCAATCATTTCCTATAGCAGTTCAAACAATGTTAGATCCTGCTGATTGTGGTCCTGCTTGTATTGCGTTAAGTCAAGATATCCAAGGTCAAACTTTTGATTATCCAGGAGAATTTTTCCAAGAAAAAGTTCATACAATTAGAAGACCAAGACCAGATGAATTTCAAATTAAAGAGGCAGCTGAGAAAATTAAATCTTCAAAAAATCCAATTATAATATCTGGAGGGGGAGTTTTTTATTCAGATGCAATGGAAGAATTAAGTCAGTTTGCTATCAAACACAATATTCCAGTTACACAAACTGTAATGGGTTATTCAACAATGAAGAGAGATCATTCTCATTTTGCAGGTCAAATTGGAGGACTTGGAGGGAAAAATACAAACACATTAGCTAAACAAACTGATCTTGCTATTGCAATAGGGACAAAACTTGCTGATTTTACAACAGGATCATGGGCAAACTTTGAAAACGAAAATTTCAAATTAGTTTCAATCAATGTATCAAGATATGATGCAAACAAACACTTAGCACAAGCAGTTGTTGGAGATGCAAAAGTTTCATTAACTGAACTTTCCCAAGCTTTAGGTGATTGGAAAGCAGGGGAAGATTGGAATAATAAATCTCAAACAGAACTTAAGTCATGGAATGAACATATAGATAAAGAGAGCGCTCCAACTAATCAGGAAGTTCCAAGTTATGTTCAGGTAATTGGTGCAATTTACAGAAATTCTGATCCAACAGATATTGCAGTTACAGCTGCAGGAGGTTTGGTAGGTGAAGTAATTCAAGTATGGAGACCAAGAGAACTTAATACTCATGAAACAGAGTGGGGTTTTAGTTGTATGAGTTACGAAATATCTGGAGCATTAGGAATTAAAATGGCTAATCCAGATAAAGAAGTAATCTCATTTGTAGGTGATGGGTCTTATCTATTAAATAACACTGATATTTATTCTTCAGTAATTACAAAAAATAAATTGATTATAGTTGTTTGTGATAATGGAGGCTTTGCAGTTATAAACCGACTTCAATTATTCAAAGGTGGAAAAGAGTATAACAACTTATTAAAGAGTTCTAACACTCCTGGTCTAGTAGATGTAGATTTTGCAAAACATGCAGAAAGTATGGGTGCGAAATCTGAACACGTTACTTCGATTTCAGATCTTGAAGCTGCATTTAAAAGAGCTAAAGCATCCGATGTAACTTATGTTATTTCAATTAAAACTCATGCTTATAAATGGGTAGAAGGATCATCTTTTTGGGATAGTCCAACTTTAGAAATTCCAACTACTAAAGAAAATGAAGAAGCTTTAAAACTTTACAAAGAAGGAAGAAGCAAGCAAAGACAAGGTATTTAATCCTCTATGAACAAAGTATTTAAAGTTGGCCTTATAGGTTGTGGTCATATTTCAGAAACTTATTTTAGAGCTGAAAAATATTTTAATAATATAAAGATAGTTAAATGTGCTGATATCAATCATGCTAATGCACTTAAATGTGCAAAGACTTACAAAATTAAAGCATTATCAGTAAAAGATTTATTAAAAGATCAAGAAGTAGAAATCATATTAAATCTAACTATTCCAAAAGCTCATTATCAAGTTGCTAAGCAATCCTTGTTGAATGGTAAACATGTTTATTCTGAAAAACCTTTGGCCATTAATTTTAAAGATGGTTTAGACCTTGTTAAAATCGCAAAGAGAAAAAAACTTTATATAGGAAATGCACCTGATACTTTTTTAGGCGGCGGAATTCAAAAATCAAAAGAATTAGTAGAGAAAAATATATTAGGTAAAATTTCATTAGGAAATGCAATTTTTGCATTTCCAGGTGTTCAATCCTATCATCCAAATCCAGAACCTTGGTTTGCTAAAAAAGAAGGTGGTCCAGTTATTGATATGGGACCTTACTATCTAACTGCTTTAGTAAATTTATTGGGACCAGCTAAAAAAGTAACTGGTAGCATAATGGAAGGAGTAAAGAGACGAACAATTGGAATTGGACCTAAAAAAAATAAAACTTTTAAAGTTGAATGCCCAACAACATATTTATCAACAATTCAGTTTGAGAATGGCACAATTATAAGATTAACTTTATCATTTGATGTTATTGCACATCAAAGAAATCACATTGAATTATATGGAAGCAAAGGTTCCATGATTGTACCAGATCCAAATATGTTTGGTGGATCTGTTTATGTTTGTAATAAATTAGGAGACCCTTGGAAAGAGTATAAAACAAACAAAATGCATCTTGGTAAAATCAACATAAGATCACAGAGTTCTAGAGCAAACGAGTCTCCTACAAATGCAAATTACCGTGGAGCAGGACTAGCAGAAATGGCTTATTCAATTGAAAATAAAAAAATAAACAAATGTAATGGAGATCTATCTCTTCATGTTTTAGATATTATTCAATCAACAATGAAAGCATGTAAGACAAATAAACCACAAGTAATTAAAACTACATGCAAAAAACCAAGTTTATTTCAAACAAAAGATATAAAGAAAATATTGAAATAATATTTATAATCAAAATATGAAAGTTCAATATTTTGACCTAAAAGACAAACGTGCTTTAGTTTCAGGTGGGGCATCTGGTATTGGTGCATCAATTGTTGAACATCTTTGTGAACAAGGTGTCGAGGTTTATTTTTTTGATATAGATAAAAAAGAAGCTCAAAAGTTAATTTCGAAAATTAAAAAGAAAAAACAAAAAATTCCTTCTTTTCATTTCTGCAACATTAAAAATATAAAAAAATACAAAACTTTAATTCAGAGTATTATTAAAAAAAAAGGTCCAATTGATATTTTAGTAAATAATGCATCCAATGATCAAAGGCACACAATTGAAGAAATTACCGAAAAATACTGGGATGACAGAATGGCTATAAATTTGAAGCACTATTTGTTTGCTATTCAAGCAGTAAAAAAAAGTATGATTAAAAATAAAGGTGGTTCAATAATAAACTTAGGTTCTGTTAGTTGGATTAGGGGAGCCGTGATGTTTCCAGCATACAGTACTGCAAAAGCTGCAATTTATGGTTTAACCAAATCTTTAGCTAGAGATTTAGGGCAACACAATATTAGAATAAACTCTATTGCCCCTGGGTCCGTTGCAACTAAAAGACAGTCAAAAGTGTGGTTAAATCCAAAATTTAAAAAAGAAATTTTAGACAAACAGTGTCTTAAAAAACAAGTTTTACCTGAGGATGTCTCAAGAATGGTTTTATATTTAGCATCAGATGTTTCATCTGGATGTACTAAACAAAATTTTACGGTAGATGCTGGTTTAATTTAGAGCTTAGCTTAACTTCTTTTTATTTTCAGCCATTGATAATGCAATTTTAAATGAATTTAAAATTGGAGCTAAGTTGGCTTCATTTTTGCCTGCAATTGCAAATGCAGATCCATGTGCAGTTGTTGTTACAGGAACAGTTAGTCCACCTTGAACAGTAACACCTCTATCAAAACCAAATGCTTTAAGTCCAGACTGAAGTGCATCATGATACATGCCAACCATACAATCATGGTTTTTATTTTTATAAGCAACTACAAAAGAAGTATCACATGGTAACGGGCCATCCGTATTAAATCCAAGTTTTTTTGCCTCTTCTATTGCTGGAATAATTTCATCTTTTTCTTCAGTACCAAATTCTGCATGTGGGTTAAGTGCTTGAACTGCTATCCTAGGATTTTTCACTCCGTTCAATTCCATAACTTCATTTATTAATTTAATAGGTTTTAAGATATTTTCTTTTGTGATGTGCTGAGCCACTTCTTTAATAGGAATGTGAGAGGTTACTCTTGCAGTCCAAAAGTTATCAATAACATTAAACTCACAACAAAAACTTTTCACATCTAATTTTTCAGCCATTAATTGCAATTCATCTGAGTGGGTATTTCCTCCAAGTTTTAAACTTGTTTTGTTCATTGGCGCAAAATTAATAGCATCAATTTTTTTTTCTTTAGCAAGCGTTAGTGCTAAATCTAAAGCTTCCAAAACACTTTCACCTGATTCTTTTGAAGGTTCTGCTATTTTATATTTATGATTTTTTCCTTTTGAAATATCTAATAAAAATCTGTTTGATTTATTAAAATCAATTTGATCAAAATCTTCAACGATTTCAAGTTGATGAGGGATGCCGGTTACATTATATCCACTCTCAAGTATTTGTTTTTCACCAATTACAACAATATTTGCTTTATTTGTAATTTCTTCTTTTAATAGTTTTGAAATAAGCTCAGGTCCTATCCCCGCAGGATCCCCAAGTAGTAGAGCAATGTTAGCTTTTGTTTGTGTCATTTTTTACTTTACGTCTTATATCTGAGTATGATTAAATATTTATATATAAGTTGTATATATATAAACTAAATAAACTAAAGAGGGAAATAATGAAAAAAAGCTTTAAACTATTTTTAGCAGCTGCTTTTTTAGTAACTGAATTTTTTGTTGTAGCTCTTCCATTAATGATCACTTCAGCAAAAGCTGATGGACATCCAATACAAGCAATTACTCACGCTGGTTTTGGTGGTGGAACTGACGTTACTACTAGAATGATGTTATTAAGAGCAAGAAGAGTTCTTAAACAAGATATGCAGTTAGTGAACAAAAAAGGTGGTGGTGGAGCAGCATCTATGGATTACATGATGTCTTTACCTGCAGACGGTAACCACACTTTAACTTGGACTACTGGTCACGCAGTATCAATGGCTTTAGGAAAAACTAAAGTAAAATTAAGTGATATGCAGCCTTTAGCAAGAGGTACAGACGATCCTCAATTATTTGTTGTTAACTGTAACAATGAAATTAAAGATGCTAAAAAATTCATTAGCGCGCAAAAATCAAAATCACTAAAATATGGAACAACACATACAGGTGGTATTGATGACGTTAGTGCAATTGCATTTACTAAAAAAGGTGGATTAACAGATCCAACTATTGTTGCTTACAAAGGTGTAGCGCCAATTAAAACTAACCTAATCAAAGGCGATATCGATGTAGGTGTTTTAAACTTAGGTGAAGCATTAACTGAAATCAACGAAGGTAAACTTTGTGTATCAGTTGTTTTAGCAAACAATAGAATGGCTAAAATTGGTGACTCTCCAACAGCCAAAGAATTAGGAATTCCTGTTTCTTTATCTACTGTTAGAGGTTTCGTAACTAAAAAAGGTGCTCCAGCAGACAGAGTTAAACAATTAGAAGCTGGAATGATGAAAGCTATGAGCCACAACTATTACAAAAATTTCTTAACAGAAATTGGTCTTGATGACACTAGTGTAGTTGGTGCTGACGAGTGGGGTAAGCAAATGGAAGAAATGCTTGCTGAAATGACTGCTCAGCTAAAAGCTTTAGGTTACATTAACTAATCTAATTAAAAGTACATTTGCATATGAAAAATGTACAAAAACAAAAAAGGGCAAACAAAAGTTTGCCCTTTTTTTTTAGAGACGAATTTAAAGTCTCTTTTGTAATTATTTTTATATCTGTAGCATTATTAATCACTACTTTTACTTTTGATATTGTTCCTCCTATTTTGAATAGAGGAATACAGCCTGCAACATTTCCAAAAGCACTTTTAGTATTAATAATAGTAATGACTTTATTAATTTATTATTTAGCAACTAAAAACCCTTGGAAGGTTCAAAAAGAATTACCAAAGTCATTTTTTTTAACACTTTCTAGTTTTGTGATTTTTTTAATCATTTCAAAGACTTTAGATTTCTTTTTAGCAATTTCAGTTTTATCTATTTTTGTTTCTTATTGTTGGGGAGAGAAAAGAATATTTTATTTATTGCTTGTTGGAATTATTTTTCCTGTGATTGTCTTTATTTTTTTTGAAACAATTTTAGGTTTAAGATTTCCACCTGGAATTATAACTAACATTTATTATAGCTAGATGGATAATTTATTATTAATGATGGCTCCTTTATTTAGCTCAAAGCTATTATTGGTTTTATTTTTTGGAACATTGTTTGGATTAATTTTAGGAGTGTTACCTGGTTTAGGTCCAACAACCGGTGGTGCATTAATTTTACCTTTTACAATGACACTTGATCCATTGTCAGCAATTGTATTGTTAACTTCTATTTATTGTGCCGGTACTTATGGTGGCGCGATAACAGCAGTTCTAATTAATACACCAGGAACACCAGCTGCTGCAGCAACTTGTTTAGATGGTTATCCTTTGGCACAAAAAGGAGAGGCAGGAAGAGCCCTAGGAATGGCTACTGTTTCAAGTACAGTTGGAGGTATTTTTAGTGTTGTAATACTTGTCTTTTTTGCACCTATATTAGCTCAGCTTGCATATGAATTTGGTCAGCCAGAATATTTTGCATTAGCTATTTTCGGTTTAACAATGCTTGCATCAATTGGAGAAGGTAGTCCTATTAAAAATTTGATTGCAGGCGCATTTGGAATTTTAATTTCAACAGTTGGTAAAGATTTTATGACATCAATTGATCGTTTTACTTTTGGAATTAACGAGTTAACTGAAGGGATTGGTTTTATTCCTGTTGTTGTTGGGTTGTTTGCAATGAGTGAGATGTTAACTCAGTCAACTTTAATTAATCAAGTATTTAACAGAATAGCCTTAAAAGCAATCAAGCTTCCAAGCAAAGATGATTACAAAAAAACTTGGAAAACAATTTTAAGATCTAGTGGTATTGGTTCATTTATTGGAGTGCTGCCTGCAGAAGGTGGAACAGTTGCTTCCTTAATTGGATACTCAGAAGCAAAAAGATTTTCAAAAAAACCAGAGGAATTTGGAAAAGGATCTATTGAAGGTATTGCAGGTGCAGAAGCTGCAAACAATGCAGCAACAGGAGGTGCGATGGTACCAACCCTTGCACTTGGAATTCCTGGTAGTGCAACAACAGCTGTTATCTTAACTGGATTAATTATACATGGGGTTAGACCTGGTCCAGATTTATTTAAAGAACAACCTGATTTTTTATATGGAATATTTGGAGCAATGCTTATTGCTAATGTTTTGTTCTTTATATTTGGTTTTTTTGGTGCAAAAATTTTTGCAAGAATAACATTGGTGCCTAATAAAATATTATGGCCAATGATTTTTGCAGTTTCAGTTTGTGGAACTTATTCATTAAATCAATCTATAATTGATGTTTGGATAATGTTATTTTTTGGTGTGCTTGGTTTTTTTATGAGAAGATATGGTTTCTCAGTTGTCCCTGTTATTATTGGATTAATTTTAGGTGAGTTGGTTGAAGGTACGTTAAGACAATCTCTGGTTATATTTGATGGAAATTGGTTAATGTTTTTTACAAGACCAATAGCTTTAACATTCTTTATTTTATCTTTAATTGCTTTAGCTTTTCCTTTAATAAGAGCAAAAAAAATTAGAAAATAAACATGATTAAATTTGATTTAAATAACAGAGTAGCAATTGTAACTGGTGGAGCTCAAGGGTTTGGATTAGCTATCACTGAAAGATTTATCGAGTCTGGTGCTAAAGTAGTAATTTGGGATATCGATGAAGGTGAAGCTAAAAAAGCTTTAGAAAAAGTAAATTCTGAAAATTTAACTTATCAAATAGTTGATGTAAGCAACTATGAGACAATTAATTCAAAATTATCAGAAGTTGAAAAATCACATGGGAAGATTGATATCTTTATAAACAATGCAGGTGTAGCAGGCATGAACACTACTGTTGCAGAATATCCAATAGAAGAGTGGAACAAAGTTATTAACCTTAACTTAAATGCAGTCTTTTATTGTTGTAAAGCAGTTGTTCCATTTATGGTTAAGAATGATTATGGAAGGATTGTAAATATTGCATCTATCGCAGGTAAAGAAGGAAATCCAAATGCAAGTGCTTACAGTACTTCAAAAGCAGGAGTTATAGGTTTAACTAAATCTTTAGGTAAAGAACTTGCTCAAAAAAATATTGCAGTAAATTGTGTTACTCCAGCCGCAGCAAAAACTAGAATTTTTGATCAAATGACTGAGGAACATATAAATTATATGCTTTCAAAAATACCAAGAAATAAATTTGCTAAGGTTGAGGAATTAGCTTCTTTAGTTGCTTGGTTATCAAGTGAAGAAAATTCTTTTTCAACAGCTGCAGTATTTGATCTAAGTGGCGGTAGAGCAACTTACTAAAAATTATGCAAGTAGGTATAGATGTCGGTGCAACAAAGATAGAGAGTGTTGTTCTTGAAAAAGATGGACAAGAAAAACATAGATCTAGAATATCATGCCCAAAAAATTATACTCAAATTATTACTGCAATAAGAGATATTCATAAAAAATTAGAACAAGAGTTTAAACAAGAACTTCCAATTGGTGTTTGTCATCCAGGAGTTCACTCTCCTCAAACAGGATTAGTTAAAAATGCACCTAATATAACTTGGTTAGAAAAAAAACCTTTTCAAAATGATTTACGTAAAGCACTTGGGAAAGAAGTGTTTTGTGAAAATGATGCAAATTGTTTTGCCTTGTCAGAGGCTATAGATGGATCAGGCAAACATTATAAAATTGTTTATGGAATAATTTTAGGATCTGGAGTTGGAGGTGGTTTAGTAATAGATAAAAAAATTGTAAGTGGTCCTAATGGTGTTGCTGGAGAGTGGGGTCATAATCAAATTCCTTATTTCGCTGCAAAGAAAGAAAATTTCGACTCAAGTAATCCAAGAGAAGCAGAGATTGAGAGTTTTTTATCTGGTTTAGGGCTAGCTAAAAGATTTAAAAAACTTTACGGAAAAAATTTAAAAACAAATGAAATTTTTGAATTAAATAGAAAACATGATTTAGATGCAGAAAGATTTATAGATGATTTTAAAGTCAATTTAGCAATGTCACTTTCAAGTATAATAAATATTTTAGATCCTGATGCTTTTATTTTTGGAGGAGGAGTTTCAAATGAAATTGATTTTTTACATGAAATAGATTCACTGGTGCGAAAATTTGTGATTGGAAGAGAATACGAAGGTGTTTTTTTAAAACCAAGATATGGTGATGCTAGTGGCGTTCGTGGTGCTGCAAGATTAGGAAGAAGCGCGACATATTAGTTATAAATTTCTTGTTAAAATTTAAATTAGAAAAATTCTAATTTAATAAAAATAAGTAATGTCGCGAAAAAAATCTTAAAAAAAAATTTCAATTATTAGTTGAGCTTACATTTTTTGTTATGAACTCTTTTCAAATTAGTTATATTTCGTTTTTTAAATTAATTTAAAAACACAAAAAAAGGGAGAAATAATGAAAAAACTTATACTTTCGATTGCAGCTCTTGCATTATTTGCAACTTCTGCGTTCGCTGAAAGATATGTCATGATTACTCATGGTGAAGGAAAAGATCCTTTTTGGCCTGTAGTTCAAAAAGGTGGTGAAGATGCAGCTAGAGCAATCGGTGCTGACTTCGAATATATCTACAACCCTTCTGCTGACATGGCTGATATGGCAAGCTCAATTCAAGCTGCTGCAGCTACTCAACCAGATGGAATGGTGATTTCTTTACCAGATCCAGATGCATTAGGCCCAGCTATTAAAGCTGCTGTTGCTGCTGGTGTTCCAGTAATTACAATGAACTCTGGTTTAGAGTCATCTGCTAGCCTAGGTGCTTTAATGCACGTTGGTCAGCCTGAATTACTTGCTGGACAAAAAGCTGGTGAAAGAGCAAAAGCTGAAGGTGCTTCTAAAGCACTTTGTATGATTCAAGAAGCATACAACACAGCTCTTGTAGACAGATGTGAAGGTTACGGTTCTGCTGTTCCTATGCAAATGACTGATACTACATCTGACCCTGCAACTATTCAAACTAGAGCAACTGCTGCTTTACAAGCTAACAGCGATATCGATGCGATCCTTTCAGTAGGACCACACGTTTGTGAAGCTGTTGATAAAGCTTTAGTTGATCTAGGTATGACAGTACACCACTCTTGCTTCGACTTAAGTCCTGCAGTTATGGATTTAATTGGATCTGGAAGAGTTGCTTTCACTATCGATCAACAACAAAGATTACAAGGTTATATGCCAGTTATCGTATTACACTTGTACAACAACAGTGCTGGACTTTTACCAGGAGCTAACATCCCATCAGGACCTGGCTTCGTTGACAAGTCTAACGCTTCTTCAGTTGCTGCTTTAGCAGGTATTGATAGATAGTCTGTAATAATTTAAAGGGTCGATTATTCAATCGGCCCTTTTTTTTTAACAAAATTAATAAGTCTTTTATAAATGAATACATCAACAACAAAAAAACCAAGACAAGAGTCTGACCGACAAGGTGAAAAAAAATGGTACTCTGCATTTATGTCTCGACCAGAAGTTGGACCTTTTGGAGTTATGGTTTTACTTTTTTGTATGTTGGGATACTTTTCTATTCCAGAAGGACAATTTTCTCTTAACCCTTTTTCTGGTGAAGGATTTAACGCTTTAGGAATTAGAAATAATTTTAGGGTAATTGCACAATTAGGGATCGTTGCACTTGCTGCTGGAATGTTAATCATTGCAGGTGAATTTGATCTTTCGGTTGGTTCAATGATCGGCTTTGCTGGTGGTTGTATGGCAATGATACTAAAATGGGGTTTTGCTGTTGTTATTCCTTACATATCTTTTGAAGGTGGTTTTCATTTTGAAGGATTTACATTATTTAAAATTCAAGATGTATCTCCATTATTAGCAATATTAATTACATTATGTATGACATTATCTTTTGGATGGATACAAGGATGGATAGTTGTTAAAAGTGGTATATCCTCTTTCATTGTTACACTAGGTGGACTTTTTTTCTTAAGAGGATTAACTGAGGTATCATACAGAGCATTTAACAAAGCTCCTGATCAAACTGCTGGATCAACAACTGTTACAGATTTACCAGATATCAAAAACATTATAAATGTACCAGGTCATGGAGAAATGGAAAGAGACGCGGCCAAATCTTTACCAAATGACCAATTATTAGAAATTCTTAGTACTGTGCCAGCGAGCACGGTTGCGAAATTAACTGAACGATTAACATATGTTAACGAAAAAGTTGCAGCTTACAAAACTGCCATGAATGCTGAAAAGATGATTGCAACTTTAGAAAAATCATTAGCTGGAGCAAAAAAATCTGGCAATGACTCAATGGTTGAAATTTTAACAAAGAAAATTGAAGCTGGAGTTAATGTTCCTGATGTTGCTGCAAAAGCTGTTACGGATATTGATATAGCAAAAGCTTACATCGACACAATTGTTACAGCTAGACCAGTCGCTAATTTCTTTGGAGGCGACATTATGGAGCCAGTATTTAATTGGCTATATTATACGGTAGATTGGAACGTAAATAACTTTGGAAATATTTTTGCTAAAGGGATGTATTCCGCATTAATGATCTGGGGACTGATTGCATTTATTTGTTATTTAATTTTAAGTAAAACTCAAGCAGGTAACTGGATTTATTCAACAGGTGGAAATCTTAATGCTGCAAAAGCTAATGGTGTACCAACGAATAAAGTAAAGATTTCATTATTTATGTTCACAGCATTCTGCGCAACTATGTTTGCAGCTTGTCAGGTATTTGAAGTTAACACAGCAGATACAGCTAAAGGTAATTTAAAAGAGTTAGAAGCAATTGCTGCAGCGGTTATTGGTGGTGTAGTATTAACTGGAGGTTTTGGAACCATAGGTGGAATAATTCTAGGAACAATTATTTTTGGAATTGCAAAAGAAGCTTTCTTTTATATTCCTGGAATTGATGGATCATTCTACAGAGTGTTCCTTGGAGCAGTGCTTGTTACTGCTGCCTTTACTAATGAAAATATAAGAAAACGAATTATGGGAACTATCTAATGGACAAAAAACCATTAATTGAAATAAAAAATTTAGTAAAAAAATTTGGAGCATTTACTGCTTTAAATGGTGTTTCGTTAGATGTTTATCCAGGTGAAGTTCACGCACTTCTAGGTGACAATGGTGCTGGAAAATCAACTTTGATTAAAGTGTTATCTGGTGTTCATCCTATGACAAGTGGAGAAATAAAAGTCGATGGAGAAATTGTTAACTTCACCTCACCACGTCAAGCATCTGACGCAGGTATTGGAACAGTTTATCAAGATTTAGCACTAAATGCTCTAACTTCAGTAACAAGAAATTTTTTTCTTGGACGCGAATTAGTAAAAGGCCCTAGTGCATTTGGTTTAATGCAAATGGATGAGATGGATAGAATAACAACAGAAGAAATGTCCAAAATTGGAATTAATATTGCAAACCCTAATCAGCCAGTTGGAACAATGTCAGGTGGACAAAGACAAACATTGGCAATTGCTAGAGCAATTTACTTTGGTGCAAAGATATTAATATTGGATGAACCTACATCAGCATTAGGTCAGAAGCAGCAAATGGAAGTTTTAAAAACAATTAAAAAAGTTCAAAGTTTAGGAAATATTGCAATTATACTTATTACTCATAATGAAATTCATGCTCGTCTTATAGCTGATCGATTTACTTTTTTAAGTTTAGGAGAGGTAATTGGTTCAGGATTATCTTCAGAACTTGGAAATGAAGATGTGAAGAGATTGATGGCAGGTGGTGCTAAAATTGGCGATCTAGCTAAAGAATTAGAGTTATAATTTTTTATTTTTTTTTAATTTTTTTTCACTTAAAATTTATCCATGCGGAAATTCTCAACAGATAGTTTTAATATTACTGAAGCAATAAATGAATTAATGCATGAGTCTGGAGTTATTGTTATTGAAAATGCATATAATTTAAACGATATCAAAGAAGCAAGAGAGATTGTTAATCATTTTGCTGACACACAAGAGCAAAAAGAAACCCACTTTAATGCTGAAGCTGAAGCATATGATAAAATTAAACTTCAACAAAGGATATGGAACCTATTTGGCAAAGGGGAGGTTTTCAGCAAATTAATAACAAATGAGATTATTTTTAGCTTAATGTCTAAACTTTTAGGTTCAGAGTTTTTTTGTGGATCTTACTGTGCAAGTAGGTTGTTACCAGGATCTATAGGTCAAGAATTACATATCGATTATCCATATTGGGATTTTTATAATAGTGAGACTTTTCCCATAGGTCTTAATAGTTCATTTGCACAAAACTGTCAGGCTACTATACCTTTAGATATCTGTTCAGAACAATCAGGAGCAACGGCATACATACCAGGATCACAAAAGAAACTACACTATCCAAATAAAAATGATGACTTTTCAAACAAACAACAAATGATTGCTAATCCTGGAGATTTAGTTTTTTTTAATGGTAACTGTTGGCATGGAGCATCACCAAATAAATCAGATCACCAAAGAGCAGCTTTATTGATAGAGTTTTTACCTAAATATATAAAACCAGTTGAAGATTTAGTTACTTATCTATCTGAAGATTTTAAAAATAATTCAAATCCAAAAGTACGACAGCTTTTAGGATTAAATTATGAATATCCAAAAATTATGGATGCGAGTAAAAAAATAAATAATATCGGTTTAGGTTATAAAGCTAAATAAAATATATATTTTTAATTTAAATACTCTATAAATAGTAAAAATAATAAAAACAGCATTAAGAAAATTAATCAAATAAAAATTATAAATAATGCTGATAGAGATTTTTGTAACTAGTGGAGGATTAAGAAAATGAAAGTAAGATATTACGATTTAGAAAATAAAAGAGTATTTGTTACTGGCGGAGGATCAGGAATTGGAGCTTCAATTGTTGAACATTTTTGTGAACAAGGTTCAGAAGTTTACTTTATAGACATTAATGTATCAGAGTCTGAAAAATTAATTGAAGATATAAAAAATAAAAAATATTCAATACCAACTTTTATTGAATGTGATTTGTTAAACATAAAACAACTTCAAAAGACAATTGCAGATATCATAGATCAAAAAGGTCCAATTGATATATTAATCAATAACGCTGCTAATGACACAAGACATAAAATTGATGATGTTACAGAAGAATATTGGAATGAGAGAATGAATGTAAACCTAAGACATTATTTTTTCACAGTTCAATCAGTAAAAAAATCAATGATTGAAAATAAAGGGGGGGTAATTGTTAATATGGGTTCAGCATCTTGGATGGTTGGACAAGGTGGTATGGCAGCTTATACAGCTGCAAAATCTGGCGTAGTTGGCTTAACAAGATCCTTTGCTAGAGATTTAGGAGAATTTAATATTAGAGTTAACTCAGTAGTTCCTGGATGGGTATTAACTCAAAGACAAATTGATATGTGGTTAAACGAAGAATCCGAAAAAGATTTGATGAAAAACCAATGTTTAAAAGAGAAGTTAATGCCCCACGAGCTTGCACAAACGGTATTATTTTTTTCATCAGAACAATCTTCTGGTTGCACAAATCAATCTTACATTGTTGATAAAGGCTGGCTATAAGGGACTTTGTGAAAGTACAAAGTTCAACGATAGAAAATAAGTATTTAAGAGTTAAATCAATTAATATTGGTGCTTGTTTATATGAAGTTTATGACAAGCAAAGGAAAATTAATTTAATCTTAAATCTAGGTCCTACCAAAAATTATGGTAGTAAGAATTTTTATGTGGGTGCTACTTGTGGCAGGTACGCGGGCAGAATTTCAAATTCAAGATTTAAGATTAAAAATAAGATTTATAAACTTGAAGGCAACGAAGGAAGAAATACACTTCATGGAGGAAAAATAGGATTTGATAGATTAGAATGGAAAATAAAACATCATTCAAAAAATAAAATTATCTATCAATTGTCATCTAAACATCTAGATCAAGGTTTTCCAGGAGATTTGAATTCTGAGTGTATTTTTGAAATCAAAAACAAAAGTTTATTCATTAAATACCAATATAAATCAAACCAATTAACTCATGTGAGTTTAACCAATCATAGTTATTGGAATTTAAACAAGAATAAAAAAGAAACAATTTTTAATCATGATTTAAAAATTAACTCTGAAAAATATCTTGAAGTAACTAATAAATTAATCCCAACTGGTAAAATTAAAAAAGTTAAAAATACCATTAATGATTTTAATAAGTTTCAAAATATTGGAAAAAAAATAGACATTATTCAAAACAAAAAAATAAAGAGAGTATCTAATACAATTAATCAATTAGGATTTGATTTAACATATTGTATTAAAAAAAATTCTAAAAATTATTTAGCTTCTCTAAAAAATAAAAATACTAATATTCAATTAGACTTTTATTCAAATCTTCCCGGAGTGCAGCTCTATACTAGTCAAGGTTTAAGATATAAAAATAAACTTGCTCCTTATCAAGGTGTATGTTTGGAAACTCAACACTATCCAGATGCACCTAATAATAAAAATTTTCCAAGCACTTTAATTAAACCTAAAAAACTTTATAAGTGCTTTACAAAAATAAATATCTCATAAAATGAATAAAAAAATAAACATATCAATTGTTGGAACTGGTTTAATGGGATTGCAGCACGTAAAAGCAATTTCAAAATCTAAAAAAGCAAACCTTCATTCAATAGTAGATATTACTAACAATGCTAAAAAATTATCAAAAAAATATAAAATCCAGTTGTATTCAAATGTAGACGAACTTTTAAATTCAAAAAATTTGGATGCTGTAATTGTAGCTACTCCAAATCAACTTCATGAAAAACATACTGTTAGTTTTTTAAAGAAAAAAATTCCGGTATTATTAGAAAAACCTATTTCAGATAACATTAATTCTGCTAAAAAAATTATTAGTAGTGCTAATAAAAATAGAACACCGTTATTAATTGGGTATCACCGAAGACATAATTCAATTGTATCAAAGGTAAAAGAGCTTATCGATAAAGGAAAATTAGGAAATATTGTTTCAGCAAATGTCTTGTGTTGGCTTTATAAACACAAAGCTTATTACAAAGAAAAATGGAGAATTAGTAAAGGCGGAGGGCCTCTAGGAATTAATTTAGTCCATGATATCGATATGATTTGCTACCTACTTGGATCTATTAAATACGTTCAAGCATTTACAACCAATAAAACTAGAAAATTTGCAGTTGAAGATACGGCCACAATTAGCTTAATTTTTAATTCAGGTGTACTTTGCACCTTAAATTTATCAGATACAATTGTTGCTCCATGGAGTTATGAGTTAACTGCAGGAGAAAATCCTGCTTATCCAATAACTAATCAGTCTGCATACATGATTGGTGGCACCAAAGGATCATTACAATTTCCTAATTTAAAATATTGGTTTTATAAAAATGAGCGAAGTTGGTGGAATAAAATATTTGTTAATGAAGATAAAGACAAAAAAGACGATAGTACTTTAGTAAACCAAATTGATCATTTTGCCGATGTTGTTTCTAAAAAAGTTAAACCAAAGGTAAATGGAAATGATGGTTTAATTTCTCTAAAAATTTTTGCAGCAATAACAAAAAGTGCAAAAACTGGTAAGAAGGTTAAAATTTAAAGATTAGCCAATATTGAATTAGAACATTTTAAGGTATCAGCATCTCCACCTAAGTCTTTAGTTCTATTTTCTTTTTCATTTAAAGATTTTTCAATAGCTTCCACAATGGAATTAGAAGCTTCTTTTTCCCCTAAATAATCTAACATCATTGCACCAGACCAAATTTGTCCTACAGGATTAGCTATACCTTTTCCAGCGATATCAGGTGCTGAACCATGAACTGGCTCAAATAAAGATGGAAATTTATTTTCAGGATTAATATTTCCAGATGGAGCAATTCCAATGGTTCCAGTGCAAGCAGGTCCTAAGTCAGAAAGAATGTCTCCAAATAAATTAGATGCAACAACAACATCAAACCACTCAGGATTTAGTACAAATCTAGCAACCAAAATATCAATATGATATTGATCTGTTTCAATATCAGGATAATTTTCTTTCATTGCATTAAAACGTTCATCCCAAAACGGCATTGTAATTGAAATACCATTTGATTTTGTTGCATTCGTTAATTTTTTCCTTTTTCTTTGTTTTGCTAATTCAAAAGCAAATTTTTGAACTCTATCTACTCCATGTGCAGACATGATTGTTTCTTGAATAGCTATTTCTCTATTAGTATTTTTAAACATTCTTCCACCAACAGAAGAGTATTCGCCCTCGGTATTTTCTCTAACAATTAGCATATCGATATCACCTGGTTTTTTATTTGCTAAAGGAGGATTAATTCCAGGAAATAATTTTACTGGTCTAAGATTGATATATTGGTCAAACTCTCTTCTAAACTGAAGTAAGGATCCCCATAAAGATATATGATCTGGAACTTGATCTGGCATACCCACTGCACCAAAGAATATTGCATCATGTTTTTCTAATTTTTTCTTCCAATCATTTGGAAGCATTTTTCCATGTTTTTCATAATAATCACATGAAGCAAAATCATATTCTGTAAAATTTATTTTAAATTGATGTTTTTCAGCAGCGTCTTTTAATACTTTTAAGCCTTCAGGAACTACTTCTTTTCCTATTCCATCTCCTGCTATTGATGCAATATTATATTCTTTCATCAGTTGAGTTTTATACTTCAAAAACACTTTAATTTATAATGTTAAATTATTTTTAAAGTCTTAATCCTTCATTGTTTTGACATATTTTGTTTGTTAAATTTAGTTATGAAAAAAATACTTCTTTTAATATTCTTTAGTTTCTTTTTTGTTTCAAATTCAAATGCAGCGTGCGATGATCCATTAACAGATGGGGTTGATTATTCTAATTGTAGATTTTCTGATGCCCAAGATCTTCAAGGAAGCTATTTACCAAATTCAAATTTATCTTTTGCAAGTTTTATTCAGGTAAATTTAGACAAAAGTATCATGATGAATTCAAATCTATCTTTTGGAACTTTTCCAGAATCAACATTTGTAAGAGCTAATCTTTACGAGACAATTACAATAGGTGCTAATTTTGAAAAAACGAATTTTACAAGCGCTAATCTAACTAGGGTTGATTTTATGGGCGCAACTTTAATAGAAGCTAATTTTCAAAATGCTAATTTAATGGAAGCAAATTTTACATCTGCAAACATTACAAATGCTAATTTTGATGGTGCAAATTTAATTGGTGCTACTTGGACTAATGGTCAAACTTGTGGTCCAGACTCTATTGGAACCTGCAAACAGTAAAACATGAACACTTCAGTTAAAACTGATGATGTTATATTTAATTTTTTTAAACAAATATGTGATGAAAAAGATGACCAAAAATGCATTGAACTTGGTAAAGAGTGGATTAAGGCAATGGAAACCAACCTTTCTTCTATGGAAGCAAATCTGAATGGTGCCGATTATCTAAAACATAAAGACGATATTAAAAGTAACCGAGATCATTTAAATAGTTTAAAAGACAAGAATTCTTCAGAGTGGAGAGAGTATGCAACTCAGTGTATGATTGAAATAATGAATCATAAAGGGCAACAATAATGAGTAATCAAGAGAGAGTGTTTTTAATTATTTGTGCTTCTTTAATTATTTTTACTCTTCATTATTTAATTGAAAAACACTTTTTTTAATAAGAGCTAGATCTCGCCCACTTATTAATATTTCCGTCTTTAGCTTTTTTATTTATTTCTTTAAGTTCTGATTTAGAAAAATTTAAATTATTTAAGCTTTCAATATTTTCTTTAATTTGTTTCACACTACTCGCACCGATTAAAGCTGTAGTCACTGCTTTATTTTTCAACACCCAAGCTAGAGCCATTTGCGATAATGTTTGACCTCTTTTTTTAGCAATTTGATTTAAATCTGAAATTATCTTTATATTTCTTTTAGTTATGAAACTTTTATCTAGAGCTGATTTTGGATCACTTGCTCTTGATGTTTTTGGTATCCCTTTTAAATATTTATCTGACAGCATCCCTTGTGCTAATGGAGAAAAAGCAATAGTTCCAATTCCTAATTTAATTAAATTTTTATCTAAATCTTTTTCAAACCATCTATTTATTAAAGAGTAAGAAGGTTGATGGATAAATATTTTAATGTTTCTTTTTTTTAAAATATTAAACATCTCAATTGTTTTCTTTGAGGAGTAAGAAGAAATACCAATATAAAGAGCTTTACCAGATCTATAAATAAGCTCTAAAGCATCTGCTGTTTCTTCTAATGGTGTGTTTGGGTCAAATCTATGCGAATAAAAAATATCTACATAATCCAATCCCATTCTCTTTAAACTTTGATCACAGCTTGCAATGATATATTTTTTTGAACCCCATTCACCGTAAGGTCCTTCCCACATATCATAACCTGCTTTAGATGAGATAATTAATTCATCTCTATATCTTTTAAATTCTTTACTTAAAATTTTTCCAAAATTAGCTTCAGCACTTCCTGCTGGTGGACCGTAATTATTTGCTAAATCAAAATGAGTAATCCCTGAATCAAAAGAATAAAACAACATTTTCTTTGCTTCAGATGTAAGTTGTTTTCCACCAAAATTATGCCAAAGACCAAGGCTTATTAAAGGTAGATCAACACCACTCTTACCACATCTTCTATATTTCATGTTGGAATATCTTTTTGGTGATGCTTTGTAGTTCATAACTTCCAATATAACTTAATTTATTAGTTTAAAAACTTAAAATTAATTATATAGTTAAATAAAGGGGTGTCTTAACAGACTGAGATTAAACCCTAAGAACCTGTCCGGTA
Organism: Candidatus Pelagibacter sp. HIMB1623; assembly: GCF_052047695.1. Taxonomy (NCBI): domain Bacteria; kingdom Pseudomonadati; phylum Pseudomonadota; class Alphaproteobacteria; order Candidatus Pelagibacterales; family Candidatus Pelagibacteraceae; genus Candidatus Pelagibacter; species Candidatus Pelagibacter sp. HIMB1623. The sequence goes on along the minus strand of NZ_JBNAJN010000001.1, from coordinate 145,328 downwards.
ATTCAGAAAGGGATAAAATGGATAACACATACTTTTTAAGTCAATCATCATCATTAACATTAGTAATTATAATTAGTTTGATATTTGCTGCTTTAGGAATTTATCATTCTAAAAAATTCCAAGGAATAAGTAACTATTTAACAGCCAATAGAAATATAGAATTGTTTTCATTAACGACCAGTCTTATTGCATCTGCTTTAGGAGCATGGATTTTATTTGGTCCTGTTGCTGCTGCTACCTGGGGAGGAATAGGGGCAGTTATTGGTTATGCACTTGGTACAGCTTTTCCAATGATTTTCTTAATTTATTTTGGAAGAAAAATTAGATCAGAGTTTCCAAAAGGCTCATCTTTAATTGAGTTTATGAGAAAAAAATTTGGAAGAAGTTTATTTAAACTGATTTTGTTAATGACGATCTTTTATATGTTTATTTTTCTATGTGCAGAGGTGACAGCTGTTGCAGTTTTAATCAATTATCTATCAGGTACAGATCTTTGGATCACAGCATTAATAGTGCTTTTAGCTACTTTAACTTATACGCTTTATGGCGGTCTAAGAGCTTCTATTTTTACTGATAATATTCAAATGATTGTAATTGGCTTTCTTTTATTAATTCTAATTTTAATTATCAGTTCATCAACGGGAGATAATTTTTCATTTGAATTGATTAAAGAAAAAAATCCACAACTATTAAGCCCATCTTATATTCCAAGTTATACAGCTGGATTAACTTTTTTTATTGCAGTTGCAGCTACCAATTTATTCCACCAAGGAAATTGGCAAAGGGTTTATGCTGCTAAAGATTACGGAACTTTAAAATCAGCATTGATCATTTCTTTTTTTGTAATTGTACCGATAGTTTTTTTAATGGGCTTTATTGGAATGGTGTCATTTTCTATTGATCCATCAGTAAGAGCTGATTTAGGATTTTTCACTTTATTGTTAAAAGAACAAACTGAAATTTTATCCTTAATTATAATTATCCTTGGATTAGCTTTAACAATTTCAACAGTTGATACATTGGTTAATGCGATATCAAGTTTGTTTGTTGTTGATGGAAAAGCGACTTTTAATTTAGATAAAAAAACAGATTATCTAAAAATTTCTAAATACTTTATTATATTTTTATCATTAATAGCATTTGGTGTTGCTTCAAAAGGATTTGATATTTTATATTTATTTTTGCTTGCAGATTTATTTTGTTGTGCGTTTGTATTCACAGTCTTTTATAGTTTTTATAATAAGGTAAATGAGAAAACTGCTTATGTTTCGATTATAATTGGTTTGATTGGTGGATTTTTAATGTTTCCGTATCCAGATTTTTCTAAGAGTTTATTGGTTGGAGGATTGATGTCTAAAGATTTATTTTCACCTTTCATAGCTCAATCTTTATTATTTTTATCCTTTGTTATTGCAACTTTTTTACCAGCAATAATTTTGAAATTAAAGAATAGTTGATTTAGACCACAGAATTTAAAGCTTCATAAATAAGTTCTTTGGTTGTCTCACCAATGCTTCTGTAAACTTCTTTATTATCTTTAAAAATTAAAAGGGTTGTTTGATATTGAACATTAAAAAATTTAGCGATTTCTTTATTGGTTACATCAAATGTAAAATATTCAATATTATCAAAATCATTTTTTGCTTTATCGAGAACTTTCATTTGACTAGCGCAAGACGTGCAATATTTAATCCATGAACTAACCACGACAACTTTCCCATCCGATAAAGCTTTATCAAACAACTCTTTAGTATAAGTTGTTTCTTTAGCTATCCCATTAGTCGTAAATGCTAATATAAAACAAATAAATATAAAAAATTTTTTCATTTAAGTTAGTTTGTAAACAAATTTTAAATTATTGTAATACTATAAATTGTCTTTATATATGCCTAGTTCATGTCAGATCAAATAAGCATAAATAATCTATCAAAAGTCTACGATAATGGCTTTCAAGCCTTAAAGAAAATAAATTTAAATATCAAAAAAGGTGAAATTTTTGCAATGCTTGGACCAAATGGTGCGGGCAAAACTACACTTATAAGTATAATCTGCGGAATCGTTAGGCCATCTTCAGGAAAAGTTACTGTAGATGATTTTGACATCATAGATGATTATAGAGAAACAAGATCTAGAATTGGATTAGTTCCTCAAGAATTAACCTTAGAACAATTTGAAACAGTATTTAACAATGTTTCTTATTCAAGAGGTTTGTATGGAAAAAAACCAGATCCGAAACATATTGAAAAAATTTTAAAAGACCTAAGCCTATGGGATAAAAAAGATTTAAGATTAAGACAATTGTCTGGTGGAATGAAGAGACGTGTATTGATTGCAAAAGCATTGTCTCATGAACCAACTATATTATTTTTAGATGAGCCAACAGCTGGAGTTGATGTTGAATTACGTCAAGACATGTGGAAGGTAGTAGAAACTTTAAGAAAAACTGGTGTAACAATTATTCTAACCACTCATTATATTGAAGAGGCAGAAGCAATTGCAGATAGAGTAGGGGTAATCAATCAAGGAGAAATTATTGTTGTTGATGAAACCAAAGAACTTTTAAAAAAAATGGGACATAAAAAACTTACAGTAGATCTTCAAGAAGAGATTACTGAAATCCCTAATAGTTTAGATAAATATAATCTAGAACTTGGAGAAGATAAAAAATCAATTAATTATACTTATAATGTTAGAGCTAAAAGCACTGGAATAACTAACTTGCTTCAAGATTTAAAAGATGCAAACTTAAAATTACAGGATTTAAAAACTGAACAAACGACTTTAGAAAAAATATTTGTGACATTAGTAAAGGAGAACAATGAAGTTTAATTATTATGCATTTAGAGCAATGTATTTGCATGAAATGGATCGATTTAAGAGAACATTGATGCAATCATTGTTTTCACCTGTTTTATCTACTTCATTATATTTTATTGTTTTTGGATCTGTAATTGGTGGTTATGTAGAAAAAATTGATGGAATTAGTTATGGATCTTTTATTGTTCCAGGTCTTTTAATGTTAACATTGTTAACTCAATCAATCAGTAACACTTCGTTTGGAATATTTTTTCCTAAATTTAATGGAACTATTTATGAAATTTTAGCTGCACCAATTTCAACTTTTGAAATTGTTTTAGCTTTTGTGGGTGCTGGTGCTACTAAAACTCTTATAGTTGGAGTGGTTATATTTTTAACATCAACGTTCTTTGTTGAGGTTCAAGTAATGTATCCATTATTAATGATATTTTTATTAGTGTTAGTGGCATTTACATTTGCTTTATTTGGTTTTTTAATTGGTTTAATGAGTTCTAATTTTGAGCAAATGTCAATTATTCCAACTTTAGTTATTACGCCAATGGTATTTTTAGGTGGTAGTTTATATTCTCTAGATATGTTGCCTGAGTTTTGGCAAACTGTTACTTATTTTAACCCAGTTGTTTACTTAATTAATGGTCTAAGATTTGCCTTTTATGGAGTTTCAGATTTCAATATTTGGGTGAGTGTTATTTCAATGGTAGTATTTTTGATGTCTTGTGTAACTGTGGTTACAGTCCTATTAAAAAAAGGATATAATATTAAATCTTAGCTGCTAGCTATTTTCTTTTTTGGATCGTAAAAAGGTTTTTCTACAATTGTAGATGAATATTTTCCTTCATGTGTTTTAACATCTAATTGATTGCCTAATTCCGAATGATTAATTTCAATCATTGCAAGTGCAATATTTTTTTTTAATCTTGGGGAATATACAGCTGATGTTACTTTGCCAACTATCTTACCATCTTTTTCAACTGGCCAAAAAGTTGTATTAGGTCCTGTTAAAGGATCACAATCAATTATTAATCCGACTTGTTTTCTTTTTATTCCTTCTTGTTTTATTTTCTTTAATGCTTCTTTACCTATAAAATTAATTTCACTATCTAAATTAACTAATCGATCAAAGCCTAATTCAAATGGATTTGTGTGAATATCGGCATCTGCATGATAAGAAAGCATACCGCCTTCAATTCTTCTAATAGACGATGTATGACCAGGTTGAAGATGATATTCTTTACCAGCTTCCATTATTTTTTCATAAAGCTCATTACCTCTTGAACCATCTCTTAAATATATTTCATAACCAAGTTCACTTGACCAACCTGTTCTTGAAACAATTAATGGAATACCATCAAGTTGATATTCTTTTAACCAATAATATTTAAGATCTCTGACACCTTCACCAAATAGTTTGACCATTATTTCTTGTGAGGTAGGGCCTTGTAACTGTAGAGGGGATACATCTGGTTCAGATATTTTTACATCTAAACCTGAATTAATAGCAACACCTTGTGCCCATAACAAAACATCACTATCTGCTAAAGATAACCAAAAATGGTTTTCAGCTAATCTTAATAAAACTGGATCATTTAAGATACCACCATCATTGTTTACGATTAAAACATATTTACATTGTCCAACAGATAACTTTGAAAGATCTCTAGGAGTTAAAAGCTGAGTAAATTTATATGCGTCAGGACCAGTGATCTCAACCTGTCTTTCGACTGCAACATCGCATAAAATTGATTTTTCAATTAAGTTCCAAAAGTTTTGCTCAGGACTTCCAAAATCTCTTGGAATATACATGTGATTATATACAGAAAAACCTGTTGCCCCCCATTTTACAGTAGCATCAAAATACGGAGACTTTCTTATTTGTGTTCCAAAACCAAAGTTTTTATTAGACATTTGTGACCCTTAACAGTCTGAGTATTAATTACAAATAAAAAAATAGCCCAATTAAGGGCTACTAAAAAAAATGGAGAGGGAAAGTATTTTTTTTAAAATTGTTCAGATTCAGTAGATCCAGCCATAGCTGTTGTTGAGCTTTGGCCGCTACTAATAGTATTTGAGACTGCATCAAAATAAGATGTGCCAACTTCTCTTTGGTGCTTAACACTAGTATAACCGTCTTTTTCTCTAGCAAATTCCTGTTGTTGAATTCTAGAATATGCAGCCATACCTTCTTTTCTATATTTCTCAGCAAGTTCAAAAATTGCAATGTTTTGAGTATGAAATCCAGCAAGAGTAATGAACTGGAATTTGTAACCCATTTTAGCGATTTCTTGTTGGAATGAGGCAATCTCGTCATCACTTAAATGTTTTTTCCAATTGAATGATGGAGAACAATTGTAAGCTAATAGTTTTCCAGGAAATTTCTCATGAATTGCATCTGCAAATCTTTTGGCTTCAGCTAAATTAGGAGTTGCAGTTTCACACCAAATTAAATCAGCATATGGTGCATAAGCTAAACCTCTAGAGATAGCTTGTTCAATTCCATCTTTAACATAATGAAATCCTTCTGGAGATCTTTCACCAGTTAAAAATGGTTTATCATTTTCATCAAAATCATTTGTAATAAGTTTTGCAGCATTAGCATCTGTTCTTGCTAATATAATCAAAGGAACCTCAGCAATATCAGCAGCCAACCTTGCAGCTTTTAAGTTTTTGACCATGGTACCAGTTGGAACAAGAACTTTTCCACCCATATGACCACATTTTTTTTCACTAGCTAATTGGTCTTCAAAATGAACACCTGCAGCACCAGCTCTTATAAATTTTTTAGTTAATTCAAATACATTTAATGGTCCACCAAAACCCGCTTCACCATCAGCAATAATTGGAAGCATGTAATCTACTTTTTCCTCTCTTTTCATGTCCCCATCTTGCATTTCCATATGTTGAATTTGATCAGCTCTAATTAAAGAGTTATTCATTGACTCAACTAATTTAGGAGCACTATCATAAGGGTATAGAGATTGATCTGGATACATCTCTCCAGCAGTATTAGCATCAGCTGCAACCTGCCAACCACTTAAATAAATTGCTTTTAAACCAGCTTTTGCATGTTGAACAGCTTGGTTACCTGACAAAGAACCAAGGGTATTAACATAAGCTTCTGTATTTAATAATTTCCAAAGTTTTTCTGATTGATTTTTGCAAAGTGAGTATTCAATTTTAATTGAACCTCTTAATCTCTCCACTTCTTCATCAGTGTAGTCGCGTTTGATACCTGCGAATCTTTTTAACTCATAAGAGATTTTCTCTGCGCTCATTATTTATAATCCTGTGTTGAAGAAAATTGAAAAAAGTTGAATTAGTTACTATCGTTTAAAGCTTCGATTAGTTCACTCATTCCACTTGAACCCCAATCACAATGATCATCTCTCATGTAAATTCCTTTACTATGATGGTGGTCTAAATCTTCTTTTTTGATGATTTGAGCTTCATTTTCTGTGTTTTTTAAGTTTTTATCCATGTAAATTATATATTTTACAAAATTTACAAAATCTACAAAAAACGTTAAAAAGCTTTGTAAATTGGGAAAAAATATTGTAAAAATAAATTTACAAAATTTACAAATAGAAAAATGAGTCAAATTAATCTTAAAATAGGGCCAAAAATAAGAGCTTTTAGAAGACAGCTTGGACTGCAAGCCAACAAATTAGCTGAAGATTTAAACATTTCTCCTAGTTATTTAAACTTAATTGAAAGTGGAAAGAGAAAAATAGATGGCGATTTACTTTTAAATGTATGTGAAAAACTAAACATCCAATTATCGGATCTTACATCAAAGACAGATATTAATCTTCAAAATACCATTTCTGAAATTTTAGATGACAGTTTGTTTGAAGACTTAGATATTTTAGGTCCTGAAGTAAAAGATTTAGTAAGCACTAATCCAAAGATTGGAAAAGCAATTGTAAGACTAGGTGATATTCTTAAAAAAAAAGATCATGAGTTAATAAATAAAATTGAAAAAATTTCAGGTAAAATTGTTGATAATAGAAAAAATTCTTTTCCAGGTGAAGTCATTTCAGATTTTCTCCAAGAGCATAAAAACTATTTTCCAAAATTAGAAGAGTTTGCAAATAAAGTTTTTGATAAAATTCAAAAAAATAATCGAACAAGATATATTGCTTTGTGTGAATATTTAAATTCAGAATATTCAATAACAGTCAAAGATGTTATTCCAGATGAAAATAAACCATTTTCAAAAATTTATAATAAAAATAAAAAAGAACTTTTATTAAGTGATTACAGTTCTCTTGAAACAAAAAAATTACACGCAGCAGCTCAAATAGCTCAAGAGGGAGCTAATAAAGAAATTGATAATTATTTATCGAAATTTAGTTTCCCTTCAGAAGAATCTAAAAAGCTCACTAAAGTTGCATTGTTAAATTACTGTGGTGCTGCAATTTTGATGCCATATAAATTATTCCACTCTGAATGTAAAAAATTGAAATATGATTTAGAGTTACTGCAAAATACTTTTGCAACTTCATTTGAACAAGTAGCTCATAGGGTTACATGTTTACAGGACCCAAAACTACCTGGTATTCCTTTCCATTTTTTAAGAGTTGATATGGCTGGAAATATTTCAAAAAGGTTTTCGTTATCTGGAATTGATATACCAAGATATGGGGGAGCGTGTCCAAGATGGAATGTTTATTCTGCTTTTACAAGACCTGGTGTGATTCAAGCTGCAGTAAGTAAAATGAACAATGGTGAAAAATATGTTTGTATTGCAAGAACTGTTGAAAAAGGAATAGGAAGATTTGGACAAGCAAAAAGTGTTCTCTCTATTGGACTTGGATGTGATGCAAAATATGCAAAAGACTTTGTTTACACTGAAAATGTTAACATTAATGATAAATCTACAGAAATACCAATTGGTGTTTCATGTAGAACCTGTGACAGATTAGATTGTTCACAAAGAGCATTTCCGCCACTACATAAAAAGTTCGATGTTGACTTAAATACAAGAGGTGTTTCAGTTTATGTCAGTGACAACAAATCTTAAAATATGATTAAATATATAATTCCAGCTATCATTGTTTTCTTAATTGTATTATTTTGGGAAAAAATTACTGATTTTGTTGAGAAAAAGTTCAATATTAAGCTTAATTATATTGTTGTTAGTTCTATTATTGCAGCCATAGCAATTATCCTTTTGCTTCTTAATTACTAGGATTTATGAACAGCATTGATTTTTCAAATTATCAATTAGATGAAGCTGATGGTGTATTTACTTATAAAAATGAATATACAACGCTAGGGTTCGTTAGATTTAATGAAAAGGGAGAAGTTGAATACATTTTCGTTAATCCAATTTTTAGAAAAAAAGGAATAGCAACAAAATTATTGCAGTTAGTTAAACAAAAAACAGGAAAAGAAATAATTCTTCAAGAACCAATTAGTCCTTTAGGATCAAAACTATTAAATTCATTGAAAAAATGGAAATAAACTTATTATTTTTCTTCACAGTAGTTCCAGCAATAATTTTATATGGTATTGCAAAATCCGGTTTGGGTGGGTCGATGACTTTAATATCTATTCCATTAATGACTATTGTAATGCCTTTAAACCAAGCATTAGGAATAATTTTGCCAATTTTAATATTTTCCGATTTTATTGCGGTTTATAAATATAGAAAGGAATATGACTTAAGCACCCTAAAGTTAATGGTTCCATTTGCTGCTGTTGGAATATTAATTGCTTCTTTCACGTTCACATATTTTTCAGAAGAATTATTAAAATTTATGATTGGTTTAATGGGATTTATTTTTGCAGGTCATTATTTTTTTTTTAAAAAAGATAAAGAAGCTAAGTCACAAAAAAATTCTATTAAAGGAGGAATTTGTTCAGTAATAGCTGGATTTACAAGTTTCTGCGTCCATGCAGGAGGAACACCGGTAAGTGTTTATATGCTTCCATTAAGAATGAAGAAAGAAATTTATGTTGGAACAAGAATTATATTTTTTACTTTTGTTAATCTAATAAAACTTCCTCTATATATTAACCTCTCAATGACAAATTTAGTAACTTTTAAACAATCAGTATTTTTATTTCCACTTGCTTTTATAGGAATATTGATTGGTTACCGATTAATTAAAATTATAAATGAAAAATTATTTTATAATATTTTGTATATTTTAATTTTTATAAGTAGTTCAAAACTTTTATATGATTATTTAATATGAAAAAAAAATTTAATCCTAGAATAAAAGCTCGTATAAGAAAAAATAAACAAGTTCTTAATAAACAAATTGATAATTTTTTTGGTTGGGTAAAAGGTGCTAAACTTGTTGAACTTAAAGAATGTAATGTAGAGGAAGATCCAGTTCGACCAGAATTAGATAATGAATTTAGAACAGGATTTGGAAGAAAAATTTATGGTGTTGAGTATCAAGGCGAAATTCATGCTGTTATGTGTTTTGCTTACACCAATGAAATTCCTAAAAGTGTTGATGAACTTGAAAAATTAAGCACCGATGCTTTTTTGCAAAGTGCAATGAGAGATCAAAAAGGTGGACAAATCGCTATTGCTTATACTGTTTGGTCAAAGAAAAAAGGAGGTGGAAAGTTAATTGTAAAAGAAGTGTTTAAAAAGATTAAAAAATCTAATCATTTAAACAGATTAGTAACCCTTTCACCTTTAACAGAAATGGCAAAGAATTTTCACGAAAGAAATGGAGCTAAATTAATTCAAATTAATGAAACAACACAAAATTTTGAATATAAAGTCATTTAATCCATGAACCTAAAAAAACAATTAATTCTTCTATTTTGTACTTTCTTTGTTTTACCGTATTCTATTGTTATGGCCAATGAAGAAGCAAAGTATGAAGTAGTTGATAAAAATGAAATTTATGAGATTAGAAAGTATTCTGATCGTTTAGCAGTTGAAACCTCTAGAGCTGGAATAGATAGTAATTTTAGAAAATTATTTAATTATATTTCTGGAAGAAATGATGCTCAGGAAAAAATAGCAATGACTACTCCAGTTACTCAAGTAGAAAAAAATGGTAATATGACCATGCAGTTTTATTTACCTTCAAAGTTTAATTCAGATAACGTACCCAATCCTAGTAGAGAAGATGTAAGTATAGTAAATATTGAAGGGGGATATTATGCTGTACTTAGATATTCTGGTCGAGCTTCTGATGGAAATTTCATAAAACATAAAGAAATCCTAGAAAAAGAGTTAAACAAAAATAATATTTCAATTATAAGTCCACCTATTAGAGCTACATATGATAGTCCATTTACCCTTCCAATGAATAGAAGGAATGAAGCAATGTATAAAGTAGAGTTTAATTCATGAAATCAAAGTTTAAAGCAATGGTGTTATCTTGTATGGACCCAAGATTTCAACATTTAGTTCATAATCATTTAAAGAAAAAAAAATTAACTGGAAAATATAGTGCTTTTACAATTGCTGGTGCCGCGGTAGGGGTCACACATAATAAATTTAAAAAATGGCATAATACTTTTTATGATAATCTTGCAACTTCAATCCAACTTCACAAAATAGAAAAACTTATTGTTATTAATCATAAAGATTGTGGTGCTGCAAAAATTGCTAATGGAAAAAAAGAATTTAGTCCAGCAAATGAAAAAAAAATACACCAAGAATCATTTAATAAACTTAAAAAAGAAATTAAAAAAAGATTTCCAAAACTAAAAGTGGAATTAAATGTAATTGCTTTAGATAGTAAAATTACAAAATTTTAATTATTGATTTCTAATTAAAGGATAAACTTTTGGATTTAGATATTTTAAGTTTGTTAACATAATCAATAACAATGTTACAAATCCAATTGAAAAACCTAAGTAAATTAAAACTTTAAAATCAAACATCCACACAAGTTCAAAGATATTTTCCATAATAAATTTTGAACCAATTACAGCAAAGAATATTGCAATTAGTATGACTGATTTAAAGATAATGATGAATTCTATTAATGATGAGAGGATTATTTCTTTTTTTGAAAACCCTAGAATTTTAAACACTAAGTTTTGATATTCTTTAACTTTACCTTGAACCATAATTGCACTCGAAATAACAATTAAACCAATCACAATAGTTACAGCTGATATTAAAGTAACTGCAATGAATACTTTATTTAGCACAGCTGTTACTTTTGTCAGATAATCTGCAATTTTAATCATAGATAAACTAGGCATAACTTCTAGCATTTCAGTTTCATCAAATTTATCAGAATTAAATTTTGCTGTTGCTAAATATTCATGAGGAATATTTTGAGCGAATTGTGGGTTAAATAGCATTGCAAAGTTAATACTTAAATCTCGATAATCAACTTCTCTAAAATTAACCACTTCACCATCTATTTCTCTTCCATATATATTTAAAGTAAAAATATCTCCTAATTGAATGTTAAAATCTCTTGCAACTTTAGCATCTAAAGATATTTGAAGTTGATTAGGTTTATTTAAATCCCACCATTTTCCAGCAACTAATGGATTATCTTCAGGAACATCTTCAACCCATGAAGATCTTCTCTCACTACCAATTACCCAATAACTATCATTATCAGGTTTAATATAAGTATTTGGATTAATACCATTAATTTTTGCAATGCCAGATGAAACCATTGGAACAACTTCAATGTTTGCATCAGGATCCATCTTTAATATTCCTTGCTCAAACTTTTGACGCTCTCCTTTTTGAATACCCACAAAGAAATAATCAGGAGCGATATCAGGAATTGATTTAGCAATTTCCCTTTGAAAATTTGTTCCAACTAACGCTAACGTTAAAAGTAAAGTAACTCCTAATCCTAAAGACATAATAGTAATTGGAGTAATACTTTTAGTTTGAGTGATATTCTTAATTGATACCTTTAATGAAATATTGGAGCTTGATTTAAATTTTTTAAGAAAAAATATAATTATTCTTGAAAGAAAGAAAAATACAATCAAACAAACAAAAAATGCCGCAAAGTATCCAAGACTGTAAGTTGGTTGCTCTGAACCAACTGTAAATAATAAAACTAAAATAGAGAGCAAAATAAAACTTAAAACAACAGACTTTTTTGAATAATAAAATTGCAAGTTTTGAAAAACGTTTCTAAATAAATTAGAAGCTTTTACTTGATCAATTGAACTTATTGTTGGGATAGAAAATATTACAAGTACTAATAAACCAACTAAAAATATTTTAATAAAATTAACTATAGAAAATACTGGATAAACATTTAATCCAAGTCCATCTGATAAGTACTTATCAGCGATAGGTACTATTAAAAAACTAGAGCCATAAGAAACAACTGTGATTACAAATAATAATATTAGCAACTGAAGATAATAAAGTGTCTTTATATTTCCTGAATAAAATCCAACTGCTTTTCTAACTGCAATTGACATGTTGTTTTGATTAATAAAAGAGAGAAGGGTATTTGCAATCCCAATACCCGCAATCAACATCGCACTTATTGAAACAAGAGATAAAAATTGTGAAAAATTATTAATTATTCTCTTTATTCCACTTGCTGAATTTTCAGGATAACGAAGTTTTACTTTTTGATCATCTTTAAAGATATTTTCAATTCGTTGTTCTAACTCTTCAGAGCTATCTCCTTCGTTAAATTTTACTTTATATTCGTAGTTTAAAAAGCTTCCAATACCATTTAGTTTTAATATCTCTAATGTTTGTTTTCCAGCAAGTGCCCAATCACCAAAAGCAACAAATCCACTAACATCAGGAACTGATTTTATAATTCCAATAACGGTAAAGTTTTGGTTTTGAACTTTAACTTGTTCATTAAGTTTTATGTTCAGTGTCTTTGATAAGCTTTCATTTATTAAAATAGTATTTGGTTCTTTTTGCATTCGCTCATATGCACCTTCGGGTTCAAATACTACTTCGCCATATAACGGATATTTTTCATCAACTGTTTTAATTCTAGTAAATAAAGATTTGTTTTTTTCTCTTCCAGTTGTTGAAAGCATAGTGCTGAACTCAATCATTTGAGATACAGTTGCAAACTCTCTAACTTGATTAACTAGTTCTATATTTCCTTGATTACGATTGTAATCAATTTCTAAATCACCACCCAATAAAGCTTTTGCATTATCGTTCAGTTCTTTTTTAAGACTATCTTCAATTGTAAAAATAGCACTTAATATAAAGAGACTGATAAATAGAGTAACAATAATACTTGAGATTTTGTGATAGTTTCTGCTTAAATCCTTTAAAGCATATTTAAAAATCAAACTAAATTCAGATCGATTATTTAATTTTTCCATCTTTTATTTTGATTTTTCTTTTTGCTTTATTGGCTAGTTTTGGATCATGCGTTACCATGATTAAGGAAGATCCTTCCTCTTTTACATATTTAAACAAAATATCTGATATCATTAGTGAGTTTTCAGTATCCAAGTTTCCAGTAGGCTCATCAGCAAGGATTAATTCAGGTTTCATAGCTATAGCTCTTGCAATTGCAACTCTTTGCTGTTCACCACCTGATAACTGACTTGGTAAATTATTAAATCGGTGCTTTAAACCAAATCTATCTAATAAACTTTTTGCTTCACTCTCAGGATTTTTAAAATTATTTAACTCTAGAGTTAATGCAACGTTTTCAACTGCAGAATAATTTGGAATTAAGTAGAAGGATTGAAATATAATGCCAATATTCTTCTTTCTAATTTCTGAAACTTCATCTTCATTAAGTCCTGTAATTTCTTGATCTTGAAAAATAATTTTTCCAGAAGTTGGTTTTTCTAAACCTCCAACCAACATGATTAAACTAGTTTTACCAGATCCACTTTCACCAACGACAGAAACTGTCTCTTTTTTCTTAATAGTTAGATCAATATTCTTTAAAACACTGATACTTTCTTTACCAGTTTGGTATTTGAGATTTATTTTTTTTAATTTAAGAAGATCACTCATGAATAAAAGTTTATTTATAAAAATTTTGATAATCTTTCTAGTGCACATAAATGCATTCGCAATAGAAAAGGTTGTATTATTTGGCGACAGTTTGATGGCTGGGTATGGTTTACCTAAAGAGCATCACTTATCCGTAGTATTAGAAGATAATTTTAAAAAAGATGGTTTAAATATAAAGATAATTAATGGCAGTGTTTCTGGGAGCACATCTTCAGGAGGATTAAACATTGCTGAATGGAGTTTATCTGAACCTGGTATCGACTTAATCATTTTAGGCTTAGGCGCCAATGATATGCTTAGAGGAATAAAACCAGAGGAAACTGAGAAAAATTTAGAAGAAATCATAAAGATAGCTAACAATAAAAAAATTAAAATTATTATTGCAGGTATGGTTGCTCCAACCACGCATGGAGCTGAATACAAAAAAAAGTTTGATGCAATCTATCCAAAACTATCAAAAAAATATAATTTACCCCTGATCCCATTTTTACTTGATGGAGTTGCACTTGATTCAAGTTTAAATCAGCAAGATGGAATTCATCCTAATAAAGAAGGAACAATTAAAGTAAGTGAAACTATTAAAAAAAGTATTATTAGTGTTTTAAATTAAATGAATAAATTTTTATACAATCTGAAAGAAAGTAGAATTTTTCAGTTTGTTGTTATTTCAATTATTATTTTAAATGCAATTACAATTGGCGTTAACACTTATGATCTAAGTGAATTAACTAAACAGGCAATTAATTATTTAGATTATTCAATTACTATTTTCTTTGTAATTGAAATTGTAATTAGGTTTGTAGGAGAACCTAAAAAACTATATTTTTTTAAAAGTGGTTGGAATGTATTTGATACTTTAATTGTCTTAATTTCATTAATACCAATTCCTAACAATTCTAGCTTCTTACTTTTAAGGTTACTAAGAGTATTTAGAGTATTGAGAATTATCTCAGTAGTCCCAGAATTAAAAAAAATAATTGAAGCTCTTCTTGCGTCTGTCAGAAGAGTATTTTACGTTGGATTATTATTGTTCATAATTCTTTATATATACGCAACTATAGGCTCTATTTTATTTAGCACAGATATTCCTGAGAGATGGAATGATGTTGGAGTTTCAATGATTACATTGTTTCAGGTTTTAACATTATCAAGCTGGGAACAAGTAATGCTGCCATTACAAGATATTTATTGGTGGGCCTGGATTTATTTTTTTAGCTTTATAATTATCTGTGGCATTACAATGCTTAATTTGCTGATTGCGATATTAGTAGACGTGGTAATCAATCAGAAAAAGTTATAAAATTTCCTTAATGAAAAAAATAATATCACTTTTAATTTTATTAATTTTAACTAACTATTCTTATGCAGAATTAAAAAATCCAAACAAAAATATTTCACCAAAGGAAGTTGTTAAAATTCAACTTAGTGGGTTACAAAAAAATGATTTAAATTACAAAGATAGAGGTATAGAGCAAACTTGGATTTTTGCTCACCCTAACAATAAAAGAATGACTGGACCCTTAAATAATTTTAAAAGAATGATTAAAGGAGCCTCTTATCAAATGATGATTAATCACCTAAGCCATACAATTACAGAGCTTGGCAGTAGTGACAAATGGGCCCAATTTGAGGTCATAATTTTAGATAAGGACAAAATTTATCATAAGTTTAATTGGCAAGTCGAAAAATATACTGAGGACGGAGATTTAAAAGATTGTTGGTTGACCACCATGGTCTCAAGTCCAATTCCCCTCGGCAGCTCAATTTAATTATCCACAGATACATTTTTGTTTCGTTACTAATAAAAATTTAGTAGGAATCACAAAATGAAAACAAAAACTAAAGTCGTAGTAGTTGGTGGAGGAGTTGTAGGTGTCAGTGCTCTTTATCATTTAGCAAAAAAAGGTTGGTCTGATGTTGTGCTTGTTGAGAGAAAAGAGTTAACTTCAGGTTCAACTTGGCATGCAGCAGGTTTATTGCCGCTATTTAATATGAGTTATTCTGTAGGTCAGCTCCACAAGTATGCAGTAAATCTTTATAAAACTTTAGAAGAAGAAACTGGAAAAAATGTTGGCTTTAGTGTTGTTTCAAATATTCGTTTAGCAAGCACAAAAGATAGAATGGATGAGTACCATCAGTATGCAGGTGTTGCTCGAACAATTGGAGTCGATGTAAAATTTTTAACTCCTCAACAAGTAAAAGAAATTTGGCCTCTATGTCATACAGATGATTTAGTTGGAGCAATTCAACACCCAGAAGATGGATACATCCAACCAGCAGACTTAACACAAGCTTTAGCTACTGGTGCAAGAAATAGGGGAGCTGAGATTTATAGAAACACAACTGTTCTATCAATGAGACAAACAAAAGATGGATGGATTGTTGAAACAGATAAAGGATCAATAGAGTGTGAACACGTAATTTCTTGTTCTGGAAATTTTGCAAGACAAACTGGTGAAATGGTTGGATTAGATATTCCAGTTATTCCTGTTGAACATCAATACATTGTAACTGAACCACATCCTTTAATTCAACAAAGAAAAAAAGATGGTTTGCCAGAAATGGGTGTTTTAAGAGATAGCGATAGCAGATGGTATATGAGAGAAGAAGCGGGTGGATTAATTTTAGGACCTTATGAAGATGGTGCACCAGCATGTTATGTAGAAGGACCCTCAAAGAATTCTGAATACGAATTATTTCAAGAAGATTTAGATAGATTAGCTCCACATATCGAAGGAGCAATACATAGAGTTCCTGCTTTTGGAGAAGTTGGAGTTAAGAAAGTTTATAACGGAGCAATTTGTTATACACCTGATGGAAATCCAATTGTTGGACCTGCTTGGGGCCTTAAGAATTTTTGGATTAATGAAGGTCATAGTTTTGGAATAACTGCAGCAGGCGGTGCAGGTTGGCAACTTGCTGAATGGATTGTAGACGGCGAACCAACAATTGATATGTTGGGAGTTGAGCCAAGACGATATGGAAATTATGCAACAAAATCTTATTTAAAAGCTAAAAATGAAGAAGCTTATAGTCATGTTTTTATAGTTCACTATCCAGATGAGGAAAGACCTGCAGCAAGACCTTTAAGAACAGCTCCATGTTATGAAAGAATGAAAAATTTAGGTGCAGTCTTTGGTCAAAAATTTGGATGGGAAAGACCTAACTTTTTTGCAACAGATGGAATGGAACAAAAAGATGATTGGTCATTTAGAAGATCAAAATGGTTTGATGCAATTAAAAAGGAATGTCAAAATGTAAAAGAAAATGTTGGTCTTTTAGATATGACTGCTTTTGCAAAATGTAGAATTAGAGGACCTAAAGCAGAAGAGTTTTTAGACTATTTAGTTGCAAACAAACTTCCAAAAAAGATAGGAAGAATAAATCTATGTCATGCATTAAATACCAAAGGTGGTGTGCATTCAGAATTTACAATCATGAAAGAAGCTGAGAATAGCTATTATTTAGTATCAGCTGGAGCAAATTTAAGACTAGACCATGATTGGATTCAAAAATGGATGCCAGATGATGGTTCTGTAATTTTTGAAGATTTAACAAATAGCACAGGTGTATTGGTAGTAGCTGGCCCTAAAGCGAGACAACTAATGCAGAAAGTTTCAACAGATGATTTTTCAAATGAAAACTTTAAATGGCTCACTGCAAAAAATGTCAATGTAGGATACGCACCAGTTAATGCTATGAGAGTAAATTTTGTTGGTGAACTTGGATGGGAACTTCATCATCCAATCGAGTATCAAAATCATATTTTTGATAAATTAATGGATGCTGGTAAAGATTTAGGAATTAAACCATTTGGTATTAGAGCAATGAATAGCTTAAGGGTAGAAAAATCTTACAAACTAGTTGGAACAGAATTATCTATTGAATATTCTCCATATGAATCTGGACTAGATAGATTTATTCATCCAAATAAAGGAAACTTTATCGGTTTAGAGGCGCTCAATAAATGGAGAGAAAAAGGTTTTGATAACAAATTAGTAACTTTAGAAGTTCACAATACTAAAGATGCAGATGTTTTGGGAAATAATCCTATATTTAAAGACGGTAAAGTGGTTGGAAGAGCAACAGGCGGTGAGTTTGGATTTAGATTAGATAAATCAATCGCTCTTGCAATGGTAAAACCTGATTGTTCTAATGTGGGTGAAAAATTACAAGTTGATATATTGGGTGAAATGTATGACGCTACAGTTTTAGATGAAAGTCCATACGATTCAGAAAATAATTTGTTGAGAGCTTAATGAAAATCTTGGTAGCAGTAAAAAGAGTTATTGATTACAACGTTCAAATCAGAGTTAAAGAAGATGGCACTGGGGTTGTTACTGACAACGTAAAAATGTCAACCAATCCACCAGATGATAATGCTATCGAAGAAGCAGTAAAAATTAAAGAAACAGGAAAGGCAACCGAAGTGGTTGCAATTACTGTAGGAGAGGAAAAAGCTCAAGAAACTGTCAGAAAGGCTTTAGCAGTTGGAGCGGATAGAGGAATTCATGTTAAAGCAAATGGAATACTAGAGCCATTAGCTGTTTCAAAACTTTTACAAAAAGTTGTTGAAAAAGAAAAACCAGATTTAGTTTTTATGGGAAAACAAGCAATTGATGATGATTGTAATCAAACAGGTCAAATGTTGAGTGCATTATTAAATTGGCCACAAGCAACTTTTGCATCAAAGATTGATGTCAAAGATAATAAATTAGAAGTTACTAGAGAAATTGATGAGGGACTTGAAACGATTGAAATAAATGTTCCAGCTATAGTAACTTGCGATCTAAGATTAAATGAACCACGATACGCTTCTCTTCCTAACATTATGAAGGCGAAGAAAAAACCAATTGAAGAAATTTCTGCATCTGATCTAGGTGTTGATACTTCTCCAAGAGTAGAGCAAATTAAAGTAGAAGAGCCACCAAAAAGAAAAGCAGGTATTAAAGTGGCTAATGTAGCAGAATTAGTTCAAAAATTAAAAAATGAAGCAAAGGTAATATAATGGCAGTTTTACTCATAGCAGAACACAACAATAAAGAGTTAAGACCATTTACATTAAATGCGGCTACAGCTGCTTCACAAATTGATAGCGAAGTTCACGCTGTGATAATTGGAAATAATAGCGCGGAAGCATCAAAACAACTATCAGAACTTCCAGTGATAAAAAAAGTGTTAAGTGTTGAGGCATCACACTATGAAAACTTTACTGCAGAAAATTTTGCTCCAGTTGTTGTAAAGTTAGCAGAAAATTATTCTCATATTATTTGTTCAGCAAATACATTTGGTAAAAATTTAATGCCAAGAATTGCTGCTCATCTTGATACTTCGCAAGTTAGCGACATTATTAAAGTAGTTTCACCTGATACTTTTGTCAGACCAATTTATGCTGGAAATGCTTTTGCAACAGTTAAAAGTAATGATGCTAAAAAATGTATTACTATTAGACCAACTTCTTTCGAGCCTTGTGAAAGTTCTGGAGGTTCTGCACCAATTGAAAAAATTGAAGCTAGTGAAGAATTTTCAAATACTAAATTTATAAAGAGAGAGGAAATTAAATCTGATAGACCTGAACTTGGAACTGCTAGAATAGTTGTTTCAGGTGGAAGAGGAATGCAAAGTGGAGATAACTTTAAATTAATTACTGAAATTGCTGATAAACTTGGAGCAGCTATCGGAGCATCAAGAGCAGCAGTAGATGCAGGTTATATAAGTAATGATCACCAGGTTGGTCAAACAGGAAAAGTTGTTGTGCCAGATTTATATATTGCAGTTGGAATTTCAGGAGCAATTCAGCATCTTGCAGGAATGAAAGAAAGTAAAGTTATAGTTGCAATTAATAAAGACGGTGAAGCCCCAATTTTTAGTGTGGCTGATTATGGTCTTGAGGCAGATCTCTTCGAAGCCTTACCTCAATTCATGGAAGAGTTGAACAAATTAAACACTATACAAAAATAATCCTTACAGTTAAAAATTAGAGTATGTCTAGAGAATCGATGGAATATGATGTTGTAATCATAGGTGGAGGGCCATCGGGATTATCAACTGCTATTAAATTAAAACAATTAGATCCAAACTTAAATGTTTGTTTGTTAGAAAAAGCTTCAGAAATTGGAGCTCACATTTTAAGTGGAAATGTTTTTGAAACAAGAGCGCTAGATGAACTGTTACCTAATTGGAGAGAATTAAATTCACCCATAAAAACAAAAGTTACTAAAGAAAAATTTTTATTTTTAGGAAAAACTAAATCTTTAAGTTGGCCAACTTGGCTGCTACCAGCAGTTCAGCAAAATCATAAAAATTATATTATTAGTTTAGCTAATTTATGCAGATGGTTAGCTGAGCAAGCAGAAGCTTTGGGTGTAGAAATTTTTCCAGGTTTTCCAGCAAGTGAAATTTTATATAATGATGATGGTTCTGTTAAGGGAGTAGCTACTCAAGATATGGGTATAGACAAAGAGGGTAACAAAAAAGATAGTTTTGAACCAGGTATTGAGCTTTTAGGAAAAGTTACAGTTTTTGCTGAAGGTTGCAGAGGTCATTTAGGAAAACAATTAATTCAAAAATTTGAACTGAGTAAAGGAAAAGATCCTCAACAATATGGAATTGGTTTTAAAGAAATTTGGGAAATAGAAGAAAAAAATCATGAAGAAGGACTAGTTATGCATACAGCTGGGTGGCCACTTGATAACAATACTTATGGTGGAAGCTTTATGTATCACGCTGAAAATAAACAAGTATTTTTAGGCTATGTAATTGGTTTGGATTATAAAAATCCACATTTATCTCCTTATGATGAATTTCAAAGATTTAAAACTCATCCAGCAATAAAAAAAATAATAGAGGGAGGAAAAAGAATTTCTTATGGTGCAAGAGCATTGATTGAAGGAGGATTTCAAAGTTTACCTAGAATGTTTATGCCTGGCGCATTATTAGTAGGTTGTGATGCTGGTACATTAAATATGCCTAAAATTAAAGGCTCTCATACTGCAATGAAAAGTGGAATGATTGCAGCTGAAACTATTCATGAACACTTAAAAGAAAATAAAGAATTATCTATTTATGAAAATAAATTTAAAAATAGCTGGTTATTTAAAGAATTATATGAAGCCCGAAATGTAAAACCTAGCTTTAGTTGGGGGCTAATTTTAGGGATAATCTTTACAGGTATTGATCAAATTTTATTTAGAGGAAAACTTCCTTTTACTCTTAAACATAAACATGCTGATCATGAAACATTAAAACCTGCAAATCAAATGCCTAAAATAGATTATCCAAAATATGATAATGTTATAACTTTCGATAAAACTAGCTCAGTATATCTTACAGGAACTAATCATGCTGATAATCAGCCAGTGCATTTGCAACTTAAAGATCCTGCTTTACCAATTAATTATACTCTGGAAAAATTTGATGAACCTGCACAAAGATATTGTCCTGCTGGAGTTTATGAAGTTCAAAAAGAAAATGATATTAACAAATTTGTAATTAATTCACAAAATTGCATTCACTGTAAAACTTGTGATATTAAAGAACCTTCTCAAAACATAACTTGGGTAACTCCTGAAGGCGGTGGTGGACCAAGATATGGAAATATGTAGATTAAGATAAATCTATCGCAAATTTTTTTAGAGTTTCAATAGGTAAATGTTTTAAAGTATTTTTATGAGTTCTTTTTAAAAATACAGGACATCCTTTTCCAGCCTCAACTGCTCTTGCATACCAACTTGCACATACACACCATCCGTCTCCATCTTTTAATCCAGGAAATCCAAATTCAGGATGAGGAGTAATTAAATCATTTCCCGCTTCCTTTAACCATTCTAAAAATTCAGTAGTAACTTTTGCACACACAGTATGTACACCGTGGTCATTTTCATCTGTATTACAGCACCCGTCTCTAAACCAACCTGTTAATGGATCATTAGAACATTCTTCTAGATCCTCACCTAGAACATTTTTCTGTTTTTCATTCATTTAGATTTTTGTAGGATTTGGTTGTCCTTTATAAACTTCTTCAGGGTCAAATTTTTTTTCTTTTTCAAGAAATTCCATTTCTACTTTACGTCCATTATCAATTGGTCCCATAGGAATAGATCTGTAAAAGCAAGATCTGTATCCAACATGACAACTAGCACCATCTCCTATATCAACTGTTAACCAAATAGAGTCTTGATCATCATCAATTCTGATCTCAGTTACTTTTTGAGTAAAGCCACTTGTTTTACCTTTGTGCCAGATTGCTTTTCTAGATCTACTAAAGTAGTGAGCTTCTTTAGTTTCAATTGTTTTTTTTAATGCTTCAACATTCATATACCCATGCATTAAAATATCTTTGGTTTTAGAACACATTGTAATGACAGGAATTAAACCATCATTATCAAATTTTGGTGAAAGAAGATTTCCTTCTTCAATATCGTAGATATTTTCTCTTTTTTTGAACATAAAGGGTGATTATGTAGCACATATATAGATATAATAAATATTTTTAAAATAAAGCATTTACTGTATAAAAAGGCCCTATGAAATTAGTAAAAGACACCGACGATAAACCAATTGAAAATAAACAAGTTTCTGACAAAGATGCAGAAGAAGCTTTTAAGACAATTTTAACATGGATGGGAGAAGACCCAAATAGAGAAGGTCTTTTAGAAACTCCGAAAAGAGTAGTTAAAGCATTCAAAGAATATTTTAAAGGATACAAAGAGGATCCAAATAAAATTTTGGATAAAACTTTTGGCGATGTGGAAGGATACGATGATATGGTTGTGCAGAAAAATATTTCTGTTCAAAGTCACTGCGAACACCACATGGCTCCAATTATTGGAAAAGCTCATGTTGCATATATTCCTAAAGAAAGAGTTGTAGGTTTAAGTAAACTTGCAAGAGTAGTTGAAGTATTTTCTAAAAGACTTCAAACTCAAGAACGACTTACAATGCAAATTGCTAACACATTAATGGAATCATTAGATGCCAAAGGAGTTGCCGTAACAATAGATTCAACCCATCAGTGTATGACTATGCGAGGTATTAAAAAAGAACAAGCAACTACAGTAACAAATTATTATTTAGGTCAATTTAAAGAAGATTTAAGTTTTCAAAATAGATATTTACGATTTATTAGCACTACGCTAAAAGATTAAAGTGTCTGACCAATTCAAAGCAATAGTTCTTAATCAAGAAGGTGAAAATTTTTCTAGAGAAGTAAAATCTTTAGATAGAAGTTTTTTAAAACATGGAGATGTAACTGTTCAAGTAGAATATTCTGATTTAAATTTTAAAGATGGAATGATTCTAAAGAATGGTGGAAGACTAGTAAAAGAGTATCCGCACATACCAGGAATAGATTTTTCAGGAAAAGTAATTGAAAGTGAAAACTCAAATTTTACATCAGGTGATGAAGTAATATTAACTGGTTTTAGAGTTGGAGAAGTGTTTTTTGGAGGCTATTCACAAATAGCAAAAGTTAGTGGAGATTTTTTAGTAAAAAAACCAGATAGTTTAACTAGTAAACAAGCAATGATTTTAGGAACAGCAGGTTTAACTTCTTTAATGAGTGCTTTTGCAATTCAAGCAAGAGAAAGTATTTTGCTTGGCGAAAAAGTTAACGATGTTTTAGTAACAGGGGCAACTGGAGGCGTTGGCAGTGTTGCAATAATGGTTTTAACAAAATTAGGATACAATGTAACTGCAGTATCTGGAAAAGATAGTAAGTCAGATTATTTAAAATCTTTAGGTGCAAAAAACATTATAAATAGAGCTGAATTCGATAAAGATCCAAGACCAATAGATAAAGGTTTATGGGATGGAGTAGTAGATACCGTTGGAGGAAAAATTTTAGCAAACGCAATTGCACAAACAAAGCCCAATGGAATTATAGCTGTATGTGGAAATGCAAATAGTAATGAACTTAACACCAATTTACTTCCTTTTATGTTACGAGGTATTAAAGTTTGGGGAATGGACTCTGCAAATTGCAGTATAAAAAGAAGAGAATTTATGTGGGGTGAAGCATCAAAATTAATTGATTTTGAATTACTTGAAAAATCAGTTTTAACAGTAAGTTTAGAGGAGCTAATTGAAACTTATCCTAAAATTTTAAAAGGTGAAATTTCAGGTAGAGTATTGGTAGATGTAAACAAATAATGGATTGGGATAAATTAAAAATTTTTCATGCAGTTGCGGAAGCAGGAAGTTTTACTAATGCTACTGTAAATTTAAATCTTAGCCAATCTGCAATCAGTAGACAGATACAGTCCCTAGAACAAGATTTGAAAGTACAATTATTTGAAAGACATGCAAGAGGATTAACTCTTACAGAAAACGGTGAGTATGTTTTTAAAACTGCACACGAAGTGATAAGCAAGTTAAAAGAAGTCGAAACATCTCTAGGTGATCAGAAGAATAAACCAACAGGAAAATTAACTATAACAACAGTAAGAAGTTTTGGTACTCACTGGTTAACGCCTAGAATTCAAGAATTTATGAGACTTAATCCAGAGATTGAGATTGAATTAGTCTTTGATGATAAAGAATTAGATTTAAGTACAAGACAGGCTGATATTGGAATTTTCATGAGAAGGCCAAAACAGCTTAATTATATTCAAAAAAAGCTAGTTGATATTAAATATTATATTTATGGATCAAATAAGTACTTAGAAAAAAATGGAATGCCGAAGACAATAAATGATTTAAATAAACATAAATTTATTTCATTTGGAAAAGGAGCACCTTCTCCAGTTTATAATCCAGATTGGGCACTAAAAATTGGAATGCATGATGGTAAAAAAAGAAAATCGATTATGAAGGTAAATAGTGTAATGGGATTATTGTTAGCAGTAGAGTCAGGGGTAGGATTAGCAGCACTTCCTGAATATTTAGTTACAAATTCAAACAATGTAATTAAAGTACTTCCAAAAGTCGAAGGTCCAATAACTGAGGCACATTTTGTTTATCCCCAATCTTTAAAGAATACAGCTAGAGTTCAAGCGTTTAGAAATTTCTTATTTAGCAAAATCGGCGACTGGGAATAAAAATTCTCTATATTTAGCAATTTTAAATAAAGTATTGATATATGCGTCAATATATGCGATTGATAATCATTCGCATTGAGAATAATTCTCATTCGCAAATAAACTAGGGTAAAGAAAAGGATACGAATGAAAAATATAACATTATTAGCATTAATTTTATTTTTCTTTACCAAAATGAGTATGGCAGGTGAAGTAAATGTTTTTAGTGCAAGACATTACGACTCTGACATTCAGCTGTATGAAAAGTTTACTAACAAAACAGGTATAAAAGTTAACGTAGTTTCTGGTAAAGACAAAGCTTTGCAAAAAAGAATTACTGAAGAAGGAAAAGACTCCAAAGCTGATTTATATATAACAGCAGATGCTGGAAGATTAGGTTCATTTGATGCAAAAGGTATGTTTCAGAACTCTATGACGACACTTATAGAAGCTTCTGTACCATCAAACTTTAGATCTGATAATTGGACAGGTATCGCTAAAAGAGCAAGAATTATTTATTATTCACCAGAAAGAGTAAGTTCAGAAGATTTAAAAGGGATAACTTATGAAAGTTTGTCAGATTCAAAATGGAAAGGGAAAATTGTAATTAGAAAATCTAATAATATTTACAATCAATCTCTTGTTGCATCATTAATTAAAAATAATGGTAAAGAACAAACTTTAGAATGGGCAAAAAAACTAGTTTCAAATTTTGCAAGAAATCCTAAAGGAAATGATAGAGCTCAAATTTTAGCAGTTGCCGCAGGTGAAGCTGATTTAGCTATAGCCAACACTTACTACTATGCTTTGATGTTATCTGGTCAAAAAGGAGAAGATCAAAAAGAAGCTGCTCAGAAAGTCTTACCTTATTTCCCAAATCAAAATGATAGAGGGACACATATGAATATAAGTGGTGGAGGTATTTTAAAAAATTCTCCTAATCCTGAAAATGCAAAAAAATTACTAGAATTTCTTTTAACAAAGGAAGCGCAACAACATATAGTAAACAATACATTTGAATATCCAATGATAGAAGGTGTTGAACCACACCCTCTTATAAAAACAATGGGTGAAAATTTTAAACAAGATTTGAAAACAAAAGTTGGAGACTATAAAAAAAATCAGGCTGATGCGTTAGAGGTAATGTTGATGTCTGGTTGGAAATAAAAGAGGTTAACACTAAGTACTTTTGGTATAAAGTTTATTACCCTACTTAATACCATTAGTACTTCGTTAAAATGGGTAATAAAATTAATATTTGGTTTTTGAGCTCTTTGCTCATTTCTATTATAGTTGCAATACCAATTGTAACTGTATTTAGTAGTTTTTTTGAACCAACTGGTGAGTATTTATCAATAGTTAAAAATACATTTTTGTTTGAATATATCTTCAATTCAATAATTCTTGTAATTGGAGTTTTAATTACAACTTTTATAATTGGTGTTGGATCTGCTTATTTAGTTTCATTTTATAAATTTCCTGGAGTTAATTTTTTTAAATGGGTTTTAATTTTATCTTTTGCAGTTCCAGCCTATATCTATGCATATTCATTAACTGCTTTTTTTGAAAATTATGGAACAGCTTTTTCAATCATGAAAAACTTATTTGGTGATGGGAATTATAACAATATTTTACCTAAATTTGATGGAATGCTAGGAGCTATAATTTCAATTTCATTTTCACTATTTGGTTATGTTTATGTGTTAACAAGAACCTCCTTTCATTATCAATCACAAAATTTGCTAGAACTTGGTAAAAACCTTGGTTTTTCTACAAAAAAAACTTTTTTTAATATTATTTTACCATCAGCAAGACCAGCAATTATTGCTGGATTATCTTTAGTTGCTATGGAGACTTTATCAGATTTTGGTGCAGTATCTTTTTTTGGAATATCGACTTTAACCACTGGAATTTATGATGCGTGGATATCTTTTGATGATTTGGCTTTAGCAAACAGAATATCTTTTTTTCTTTTAATTTTCATATTTGGATTATTTTTTTTAGAGAACATATCTAGAAAAAAAGCACAGTATCATTCGCCTGCTAAAGGAAATTTTAAAACAAAAACTCCCAAAAAATTAACTGGTTATAAATCTTTAATGGCAATAATGTTTTGTTCATTTGTATTTGTCGCAAGCTTTATATTTCCAGTTTTGCAAATGCTGTATTGGACAATTAAATTTCCAAAACATTTTATGGATTTAAATATTATAGAATTATTATCAAACACATTGATATTAGTCTTTTTATCAGGCTTTCTTTTAATATTTTTATCTTTCGTA
The DNA here is from genome assembly GCF_052047695.1 of Candidatus Pelagibacter sp. HIMB1623. NCBI lineage: Bacteria > Pseudomonadati > Pseudomonadota > Alphaproteobacteria > Candidatus Pelagibacterales > Candidatus Pelagibacteraceae > Candidatus Pelagibacter > Candidatus Pelagibacter sp. HIMB1623. The sequence goes on along the minus strand of NZ_JBNAJN010000001.1, from coordinate 118,296 downwards.
TCAAATTATGGAAATAGAATTAGCAAAAATAAGTTACTAAACATATTAACAACTTTTTCAATTACTGGTTACGCGATACCAGGAATAATATTAGCTGTGGCCTTCATAACTTTTATTTCTTGGTTTGATGAAAATGTTTTTTATTTTTTTGATATAAAACAACTTTTTATTGGATCTATACTTGGTTTAGTAATTGTTTATTTTGTAAGATTTTATTCTTTAGCTAACAATGGTATTAAATCTGGATATTTAAAAATTAATTACTCAATTGATGAAAGCGCATATCTACTAGGTTATTCAAAATTAAAAACTTTTTTAAATATTCATATCCCTTATCTTAAAAACTCAGTCCTATTAATTGCTATATTATTATCAATCGAAATAATCAAAGAATTACCAATTACATTAATTATGCGTCCTTTTAATTTTGAAACATTTGCCACCCAGGCCTATATATTTGCTTCACAGGATTTACTAGAAGCTGCTGCCGCACCTTCATTAATACTTATTATGATTGCAAGTATTTTTATTTTAACTACATCTAAGTATATGTTTAAAGATAAATAAAATGAGAAATAATTTTTTAGAAATTGAAAATGTTACTTTTGCTGCAAGCTCTAAAAATAAAGTAACTAATGTTTCATTTAATATTGAAAATGAAGGAGATATAGTTTGTTTGCTAGGACCTTCAGGAATTGGAAAAACTACAATTTTAAGAACAATAGCTGGCCTTGAAAAAATTCAGTCTGGTAAAATTATTTTAAAAAATAAAATTATTTCATCTAAACAAAACCATGTTGAGCCCGAAGATAGAAATATATCTTTAGCTTTTCAAGACAACTCTCTATTTCCTCATTACAATGTTTTGGAAAATATTAATTTTGGAGCTGAGAGAAATAAAAAAAAGAAGAAAGGTCTAAATTTTAAAGAAATAGTGAAATTTCTTCATTTAGAAAAAATCTTAGAAAAATATCCTCATGAAATTAGCTCAGGAGAAGCTCAAAGAGCCTCTTTAGCTAGATCTTTGTTATCAAATCCTGATTTGTTACTGTTAGATGAACCGCTGTCGAATATAGATCAAAGTTTTAAAGAGGAAATACAAGTAAAGTTAAAGCAAATTTTAAAAGATTTAAAAATTACAACAATAATTGTTACTCATGATTCTTACGAAGCATTTTATTTAGGTAACAAATGTGGAATTATTTTAGACGGAGAACTCAAACAATTTGATGACCCTTATAATGTTTATCACTTCCCAAATTCTGTTGATGTAGTTAATTTTTTAAACAGAGGAATATTAATTCCAGCAAAAGTTACAGATGAAAATACTTTAGAAAATGATGATTTAGGTACAATTAAAGGTAATTTTACAAAACATTATCCAAAAGGATCTAAAGTACAGCTATTGTTGCAACCAGAGGATTTAGAACATGACGATAAAAGTAATTTAAAATTAGAAGTGGTTGATAGAAAGTTTAGGGGAACAAATTTTATATATACTCTAAAAACTAGCAGTGATTTATTAATACCTGTTTTTGTTCATTCGCATCACGTCCATCAACATGAAATTGATGAAAAATTTGGGATTAAACGACCAATAAATATTGATCACATAGTTTGTTTTTAATAGAACCCAAATAAATGCTTACAAAAAAACAATTATTTACTAGGGGTATGTTGGATATTTCCCCACACATGTTGTCTGTGATTCCATTTGGAATAATTTGTGGAGCTATCGGTGTTGAATTGGGATTTGACCCATTATTAGTTTATGCGATGTCTATAATAATTTTTGGCGGTGCGTCACAAATTGTTTTTTTACAATTATTATCAGGCGGTGCATCTGGATTAGTGGCAGCGACATCTGTTGGTGTTATTAATTCAAGACATCTTTTGTATGGAGCAGTTTTATCAGAGTACTTAGAAAAATTATCACTAATAAAAAAATTATTAATCTCTTATATCATTGTTGATCAAGGTTTTGCAGAATCTAATAAATTTTTTAAAAAAAATAAATCGGAGCAATACTTACATTATCATTTGATTGGTACAGGTTGCACGATGTGGGTTTGTTGGCAAATTGCTACATTGTCAGGAATCATTTTAGGTTCATTTGTTCCAGAGGAACTTGGATTAAAATTTGCAATACCACTTACGTTTATAGCTATCGTAATACAAGATTTAAAAAAAATTGATCACTTAATTGTAATGATTGTATGTGGATTGAGTTCATTATTGTTTTATGATGCTCCATTTAGATCCTATATAATTATTTCACCTATACTTGCTTTGTTTGTTGCCGCTTTAATATTGAGGTTAAAAAAATAAAATGACCTGGTTATCAATTATTGTTGCAGGAATATTAACTTACTTGACTAGAATGACGATGGTGGCTTTAGTGAGTAGAGACATGTTGGGAGATAAAATAAAAGCTGTATTAGCATATGTTCCATCTGCAGTGTTTCCTGCAATAATATTCCCTGGAATTTTTATAAATGACTACGGTCAGTTCATTGAAATGGATGATCCTAAAATATTTGCAGCAATTGTTGCTGTAATTGTTGGTTATTTTTCAAGAAATATAATCGCAACTATTTTGTCTGGTTTAATTTCTTATTGGTTTTTGATATTTATCTAAAATGATATTTAGACAAATATTCGACAGTGTTTCTAGCACTTATACTTATTTAATTGCATCTGGAAGGGGACGCGAAGCTTTAATAATTGACCCAGTGTTAGAAAAAGTTGATCAGTATATTAACTTATTAAATCAATTAGATTTAAAATTAGTAAAGGTGATAGATACCCATATTCACGCAGATCATATTTCTGGAATTGCTGAACTAAGAGATAAAACTAATTGTGTAACTGTTATGGGTAATAAAACTCCTGCCGATGTAGTTGCAATGAGAGTATCAGATGAAGAGATAATCAAAATAGATGGAATTGATTTACAAGCTTTATATACTCCTGGTCATACTTCTGAGAGCTTTAGTTTTTTGATGGGTGATAGAGTTTTTACTGGAGATACATTATTAATAAGAGGTACTGGTAGAACAGATTTTCAAAACGGTGATCCTAAAGACTCATATAATTCAATATTTAACAAACTATTAAAACTACCTGATCAAACTCTAGTTTATCCTGCACATGATTATAAAGGAGAAATGGTAAGTACCATCATAGAAGAAAGACAATTTAATCCAAGATTACAGGTAAAATCAGTTGAAGAGTACGTGGATATTATGAATAATTTAAATTTACCAGATCCTAAAATGATGGATGTTGCTGTTCCTAGTAATCTTAAATTGGGCATTGATTTAAATCGTCAAAAAGTTAATAATGGAATTGAGCCAGAGGAGTTTAACAAGATTAAAAAAGAAGAAAACACAGTTTTAATAGATTTAAGAGAGCAAAACGAAATAGATAAAGAAGGCAAAATAGATAGAAGCACTATAGTTCCCTTTCCTTCCATGCATGATTATATAAAAAAAAATAAAAATAGTTTAAAAGATAAAAAAATTCTTTTTTACTGTGCTCACGGACACAGATCTACATTAGCAGTTCAGATTTCTAAATCATATAATTTTGGTAACTGTTTTCACTTAATTGGTGGTTTAGAAAAATGGAAAAAACATGGACTTAATATTAATTAATTTAATCAGAATGATAAAATTTATAAATATTTTTAAAATTTTTATAGTTCTATTATTTTTATCAAATACTACTTTAGCACATAATCATTTTCCGATTACTACAGATTCTAAAATGATGATTAAAAGAGGTAAAATTTTATATGAACAGAATTGTGCTTCATGTCATATGATTAACTTATCTGGAGCAAAGAATTGGAAAGGTGTAGATGAGGATGGTCACAGAAAAGCACCTCCTTTAAATGGAACTGGACACACATGGCATCATGACGATAAGACACTACATGCAATAATTAAGTATGGATTTGCTAAATTAGTAAAAAATTATGAAGGAAAAATGATGGGCTTTGGCGACAAATTGTCTGATAAAGAAATTGATAGTGTTTTGGCTTATATCAAATCTTTTTGGTCAAAAGAAAATTACGAATACCAATTAAAACTGAATTAACATATTGAATTTTTATATAAATTACCTAAATTTAATACATGATTAAAAACTTATTTATTACTACAATTTCTACAATTCTATTAATCTCAACTGCTTTTGCTGATAAGAGTATGATGATAGGTAAAAAAGGTAAACAAGAGGATGTTACAAGAGTTATCAAAGTATTGATGTATGATAATTATTTTGAACCAAGTTCCTTTCAAGTTCAGTCAGGTGAAACTATAAAGTTCGAAGTAGAAAATGTTGGTGAACTAGTTCATGAATTTAATATTGCAAACCCGAAGATGCATATTCAACATCAATCTGAAATGCAAAAAATGGTTGAAATGGAAATTTTATTAGCTGACAGCATTGATAAAAATAAAATGAAAAAAATGTCAAAGATGGACAAATCAATGGCACATAGTCATGCCAATAGTGTTTTATTGGAACCTAAAGGTAGTAAAGATTTGATATGGAAATTTGAAAATGCTTCCAATATAGAAATTGCCTGCAATGTACCGGGTCATTATGATGTCGGTATGATAGCTAAGGTAGCTATAAATTAAAATTTAAAGTTGGAAAAAACTATATCATTTAATTGGTCTTGTAATCACACTTGGAAAAGAAGTGCTAAGAACACCGCATGGTGCTTGTTAGGTTGTGCAATTGGAGACTTTGGAACTATTTTATATTTTCAAATAACAGGTATTCCATGGCCAGTTTTAGCTATTATGACTTTAGCAATTATTAATGGTTTAATTACAAGTATTATTTTAGAAACTATAATTTTAATCAAACAAAATTTTAAATTTAAAGATGCTTTAAAAACTGCCTTAGGAATGAGTTTTATCTCAATGGTTAGCATGGAAATTGCAATGAATTTGACAGATTATCTTTTAACTGGTGGCGCTATGTTAACATGGTGGGTGGTACCAATAATGCTAACAGTGGGTTTTTTAACTCCATGGCCTTATAATTATTGGAGATTAAAGAAATTTGGTATTAGTTGCCATTAAACCTTAAATAAATCTTGTTTAAATAATAATATAAAGACAACGCTCTCAAGATCATAAATATAGTTAGCGATATCCAAACCCCATCATTTGAAATGTAATTTGTGAGAACTAATGAAATTAATAAATATAAAGAAACAGAGAAAAACATAGCATTTCTAATTTCTTTTGTTTGAGAGGCTCCAATGAAAATACCGTCAAATTGATAACAAAAAGATGCAAAAAAAGGCAAGATAATCATCCAAATTGAATAATCTAAACTTAAAGATCTTATTTGATCAATATCAGACATCATATAAATCACATTCTTGTGAACAAAATAATACACAATAGAAATACCTAATCCTGTAACTGAACTTAAAATAAAAGAATTTTTAACAATAGTACTGAATAAATTTTTATCTTTCTTTCCCAAAGAATAACCAATAATTCCCTCAGTTGAAAATGCATAAGCATCTAAAATAAATGCAGATAGAAAAACAAGATTAATTAATATTGCGTTTGCAGCGATATACTCTTCTCCAATTTTTGATCCAAGGTACGTAAACCATAAAAAGGAAAAAGTTAGCAAAATAGTTCGAATAAAAATATTAAAATTTATATTAAAAATATTTTTTAATTTATTTAAATCGACTATCTCTCTTATTTGAAAATTAATCTTAGTAAGCTTATTTAAATAAAAAAAAGTATAAATTAAAAATACAGTAGACGTAATTATCCCAGAAAAAAGAGTTCCATATGCAACACCTTTAATATTTAAATTGTATTGAGTTACGAGAATTATACTCAGTATAATATTTAATATTGAGAAAAATCCTACTGCAAAACTTGAAATTTTTGTTTTTTGTAATCCAACAAAGAGACCCGTTATAATATAAAGAGTAAGTTCACCTGGAGCTGAATAAATTCTAATTTTAAAATATTCCTTATAAAAAGTAGTAGTTTGTGAATTTAGATCAAATATTTGTAGACTTATCTTAAGAATTAAATTTTGAGCAAAAAATAAGACAATAGAAAGTATAATTACAAATAACAAATTTCTTAATATAATATTTAAAATTTCCTTATAATTTTTAGCTCCATTTGCTTGTGAGACCATACCAACAGTTCCCATTCTTAAAAACCCAAAACTCCAAAAAATCATTGAAAATAAATTTGCAGCAACAGAAGTTGCAGATAAATAAGAAACATTACCCAAGTTCCCCATTAAAGAAGTATCAATTATAGCTACTAGTGGAATAGCTAAATTAGCAAAAAAAATTGGAATAGATAATTTTAAAATATATCCAATAGAAGATTTTTCCATATGTATCAGGAATTATTTACAATATTTTCTTTAATAAATTTTCTTTAAAGAATAATTTGTGAATTATAACTGCACTTATATGTAGAGCAACTAGACCTATCATAGCATAGTTTGATAAGATATGAATATTGTAAAATTGATCAGCAAGTTCAAAATTATCTTCTATTTTAATTTTTTTAAAAAAAATCACTAAGGACTCACCATTAAATAGTTTTTTTAATATTCCAGATATACTTATTGATAAGATAGCTATGTATAAAAACAAATGATTTAGTTTAGCAATAAACCTCTGTCCTAAAAAAGTGGCAGGACCTAATTTTGGTACAGGATTAATTAAATTATTTAGTAATCTAAAAATTACAACATAAAATATTCCAAGCCCAACCAACACATGAATATATTCAATAGTTATTCTTTCTTCTCCAAAATCTAAATCAACTAAATAAAATCCAAGAGGAATTTGAATTAAAATTAAAATTGCGCTCAGCCAGTGCAATAACTTTGATATTATTCCATATTCTGTTAAGGTGTTCTTAACATGCATATCATATTAAAACATACAAAGAAGATCTTTGGTACAACAATATTGTTTTTTATAATGATGTTTTCTGGCTCTTTAGCTAATGCAGAGTTGTCAGTAGAAGATATTATAAAAGGTAGAAAAGCACTATTTAGTAAGAATTATAGCACCGCTAAGAGGGTTCAGTCTTTTTCCTCAAATGGAGATTTTGACGAAGCGATAGAACTAATGAAAGAAATGAATGAAAATTACATTACTTTATTAGATCTATTTCCAGAAAATTCTAAAGAAGGATTTAAAACAGAAGCACTACCTATAATTTGGGAAGAAAAAGATGCTTTTAACGCATTAATGCAAAAATCTGCTGATGATATGATTAAACTTACTTCTATTATAGAAGATGCAGATGACATTAGAGGAACTCTAGGAAAATTGATGTGGGCAAACTGTAAGGCATGTCACTCAAAATATAGAGCACCACAATAGACTTTAGTCTTAAAAATAGACAATGATTCCAGTAACTGTAACAGATCATATAGAGGAATACGTTTCTCAAGAAATATATGTTCAAGTTGCAATAATTAAAGGTAAAGAAAAAATTTCCACAGAATTGGCAATAAAAAAATATTTTGTTAGCAATCATTTTAAAGATTTAAGTTTAGGAAAACCTTACGACCATTTTATCGATGGTTTGAAAGACAAATGTTTAGGTAAATTAAAAAATTCACCTATGAGAAACACAGAAACAGATGATGAAACAATTATAATGTTACAAAAAAAATTAAATGAATTAAGTGAAGTAGAATTAGAGGATACTTACTGGGAAATAGAAACTGGAGAATTTTTTTCAGGCGAACAAATTAAAGAGTTAGAAAAAGATCGAGATAAACTAATTACAAAATTGAACTCAAGAGACGAAAATGAAGTTGTAAAAACAATTTTTAACTTTTGTGAAATTTATGAGAAGTTGTGTGATAAAAAATATCCAGAAGCACCACTTCCGCTTGAAATATTGAAGTCTAAAAATTGATTTTTTTTAAGGGTTCGCTCTTTAGTTGATACCTAAAGAGCTCCCTTTTTATAGCCTCTTTGGCATTAAATCCAAACGGATTTTATTACTTTTAAGTTTTTTGATATCTAAAGATCTTCAGCTAAGTATCAGGTGGTAGTAATTTTAACATAAACCTCCTTCATCTAAAAAGTTAATTATATTAAAACTATTTTCAATAAATTTATTTACATTTTATGCAAATAAATATGTTGAATACAACCTACTGCTTTAGTAGATTCCCGATATCTTATTTAGTTTACTTCAATTACTTTTTATTTATTAATTCACTAATAAAATTTTCTCCATAACCATCATCAACAGCTTTTTGAAAATAATTTTTATTTAGTTCAGCAACTTTTTCAGCTTCAGGAAAATCTTTTAAAAGATCCTGAATGTAAGTTAAATCTTTGACAGAGTTACTTGCAGTAAATTTAAATCCTGTGTAATCACCTTTAAGCAAATTATCAAAAACTCTGTTCAGAGCTGCAGAGTTTCCAGATCCCAGCTTTGCAACATCAAATACTTTTTTTAGATCTAATCCTAATCCAGTAGCACATTTTGCTAAATGATTTACTAATGCTCCATTTCCTAAAGATAAAAAGTTATTTAAAAGTTTTGATTTTGCACCCATACCTACTGGACCAAAATGAAAATAATCTTTACAAAATATATTAAAATAAGGCTCTGCTATTTTAAAATTCTCATCTGATGCTCCGACAATACCGCCTAAAACACCTTGTTCTGCTTGAACAGGTCCCCCCATTACTGGGCATTCAACGTAGTTAATATTATTTGATTTAAAAATTTCCTCAGTTTCAATAGAGCCAGTTTTATTGTGAGTGGTAATATCAATTACAATTGTTTTATCACTTAAGATATTTGATAATTTTTCTGAAATAGATTTTGCAATAGGTGTGTTGGTAACACACATAAATAAAGCATCTAAATTTTTAGACGCAAAATCTTCGAATGACTTAACTTCTTCAGCTCCCTCACTTACTATCCTTTCAATAGGTTTGCGATTTTTGTTAGCAATTACAAAAAGATTATTTTTGTGCTTAATGATGTTTTTAGCAATTCCATAACCCATATAACCAACACCAATAAAACCAATATTTTTCATCTAACCTCCTAATTTAACTTTTTTTACCTTCAGTTCTTATAAATAATAAACCAAAAATTATTACCCCCACAACACCTACAATCTTATTTACATCAAAAGGTACACCAAAAATGAAAAAATTAAATACTGTAGACCAAACTAATTGAGAATATTGAAAATTTGTTACAAAAGATAAATTTGATAATTGAATTGCATATATAATTAAAGAGTGACTCACAAAGCCTGCGATACCAAGCAGCGCTAAGTATAACCAAAAAATATTATTACTTAATGGTTCCCAGTTAAAAAAAATATAAACACTAAATATTATTGCTCCCAAAATAGAAGTATAAAATATTGCTGCAAATGGATCGTTATCACTAGATACAACTTTTGTAAAAAATTGGTAAAGTGCCCAACATATAGGTGGAACGATTGGAAAAATTAAATCTACACTAAATATTTTCATGCTAGGACTTAATGAATAAACAATTGAACTGAAGCTAAGGAGCATCAAAAGAATTCCTTTAAAAGTCAAAATATCCTTTAAAAAATACGCAGAAAGCAAAGCAACAATTAATGGGGCTGTAAAGAAAACTACATAAATATCTACTAAGTCAAACTTTTGAAGAGAAAAAAACATAAACGATGTAGCTGTCACCATTAATGTTGATCTAATTATTTGAACTTTAAAATTTTTTTTTAAGTTTACTTTTGGCTTAAATATTAAAAAAAATACAATTAAAGATACTAAATGAAAAAAAAATCTTCCCCAAATTGCTTGTGTAACAGGCATTACTGTTCCCAGGTATTTTGCTGTAGAGTCCATACAAACAAACATAAAGAAACCACCTGCAGCTAATAAAATTACATTTAATAAAGATGTTTGATTTTGCACTTTAGGAAAATTTTTACATTACAACGCCTACTTGCCAAGGATTAAACTCCTCGTCACCGTAGCCATTGATTTCACTCTTAGATTTATTTCCTGATGCAGTATTTACTACTAATTCAAATATTTTTTGACCAACTTCTTCAACTTTTTCTTTTCCTTCAGCTATTGTTCCACAATTAATATCCATATCTTCTGACATTCTTTCAAACATTGCTGAATTAGTTGAGAGTTTTAAACTTGGAACTGGTTTACATCCAAAACAAGATCCTCTTCCAGTTGTAAAACAAATTACATTTGCTCCTGATGCAACTTGCCCTGTAACAGATACTGGATCATATCCAGGTGAATCCATAAAATTGAAACCTTTATTTTTTAAAGGTTCAGCATAATTCAATACATCTTGTAAAATTGAGTTTCCACCTTTAGCAACTGCTCCTAAAGATTTTTCTAAAATAGTTGTAAGTCCACCTTTTTTATTTCCTGGTGCAGGGTTATTATCCATAGAACTATTATTTATCGATGTATAATGTCTCCACCATTCAATTCTTTTAATTAATTTATCTGCAGTTTGTTGTGAATTAGCTCTATTAATTAATAAATGTTCTGCACCATAAATTTCTGGTGTTTCAGATAATATTGAGCTTCCACCTTTTTTAACTAAAAGATCTGCAGCAACTCCCAATGCAGGATTAGCTGTAATTCCAGAATAGCCATCTGATCCCCCACATTGTAAGGCTAAAGTTAAATGACTAACAGGTTGCGATGTTCTTTGAACATTATTTGCTTCAGATAAAAGGTTTTTTATTTGAGATAATACTTTATCAACAATTTTTTTAGTTCCACCTTCATCTTGGATAGTTAGAAAATGAATTCGGTTATGTTTCTTTAACGATCCATCAAACAAACTGACTTGCGCACATTCACATCCTAAACCTATAACAAAAACATGAGAAAAATTAGGGTGATTTTTAAATCCATCTATAGTTCTTTGAAAAATTTGCATTCCTTCACTTTCAGTATTCATTCCACATCCTGTTGAGTGAGTAATGGGCACAATCCCATCTATATTTGGATAATCTTTTAAAATTTCAGAATATTTTATTTTTTCAACAATCATTTTAGTAACTGTTGCAGAGCAATTAACGGTACTAACTATTCCAATATAATTTCTTGTAGCTACTTGGCCGTTATCTCTTAAAATTCCATTGAAAAAAGTATCTGCTTTTTCGTCAACATTGTGTGATTTATTTGTTACTTTGAAATCTCTTTTAAATTCTCTAAATTCTAAATTATGAGAGTGAACATGCTCTCCTGGTTTAATATCATTTAAAGCAAATCCAATAATTTGATCATATTTGATAATAGGATCACCTTTTTTAATCTCTTTTAAACATACTTTGTGACCAAAAGGGATTGGATCTAACGTACTTATGTCATGTCCTTCAATTTTAGTTTTTTCTGGTATGATAAATTGACTTACGCCAACATTGTCATTGCCATTTAAAACTATTAGATTATTCATAAATTTATTATATAACCAATAACTTAAACAAACCATTATATTAATTATGCCTAAAAAAAGAAAAAAAACCTTTAGAAGTCAACAGTGGTTCAATAATCCAAAAAACCCTGACATGACGGCTTTATATTTAGAAAGGTATTTAAATTATGGTCTTACAAGAAAAGAATTACAATCTGGAAATCCAATTATAGGAATAGCACAATCTGGCAGCGATCTTTCTCCATGTAACAGGCATTTCATGTCTTTGAGTAAAAGAATAAAAGATGGAATTAGAAGAGCAGGTGGTATACCAATGGAATTTCCTACTCATCCTATTCAAGAAACTGGAAAAAGACCAACAGCAATGTTGGATAGAAATTTATCTTATTTATCTTTGGTAGAAGTTTTATATGGATACCCAATTGATGGAGTTATCTTAACAACAGGATGTGATAAAACTACTCCTGCAGCCTTAATGGCAGCAGCCACAGTTAATATTCCTGCAATAGTACTTTCAGGTGGCCCAATGTTAGATGGAGTTTACAAAGGAAAATTAGCTGGTTCAGGAATGGTAGTTTGGGAAGCAAGAAAAATGTTAGCTAAAGGAGAAATAAAATACGAAGAATTTATGGATATGGTTGCATCTTCCGCTCCAAGTGCTGGACATTGTAATACCATGGGAACAGCATCCTCAATGAACTCTGTTGCTGAAGCATTGGGTATGTCTTTACCAGGGGGTGCAGTTATTCCAGCTCCGTATAGAGAAAGAGAGCAAATCTCTTATGAAACAGGAAAAAGAATTGTTGGAATGGTTCATGAAGATTTAACTCCATCAAAAATTATGACACGTAAAGCTTTTGAAAACGCAGTAGTGGTTGCAAGTGCTATTGGTGGCTCAAGCAACTGTACAGCTCATCTAAGTGCTATTGCGAAGCATATGGGAATTAAATTTGATCTTTCTGATTGGCAAAAACTTGGGCACAACATTCCGTTATTAGTGAATTGCCAACCTGCAGGAGAATACTTAATGGAGAGTTTTCACAGAGCTGGAGCAATACCTGCGGTAATGAAAGAATTAATTAAAAACAAAAAAATTCATACAAAAATAAAGACAGTAACAGGAAAAACTGTAGGAGAAAACTTAAGAAAGAAAGTTGATGTAGATAATGAAGTAATCAAAACATTTAAGAATGCGTTAACCGAAAAAGCTGGATTTTTAGTTATGAAAAGCAACTTTTTCTCATCTGCTATTATGAAAACATCTGTAATCAGTAAAGAATTTAGAGATCAATATTTGTCAAATCCTAAGCACCCAAATGTTTTTGAATGTAAAGCAATAGTTTTTGAAGGTCCTGAGGATTATCATAAAAGACTTAATGATAAGAAGTTAAAAATAGATGAAAACTCTCTATTAATTATAAGAGGTTGTGGTCCAGTAGGCTACCCAGGTTCTGCAGAAGTAGTTAATATGCAACCACCAGACAGATTGTTAAAAAAAGGAATAAGACATTTACCAACTCTTGGAGATGGAAGACAGAGCGGAACATCAGAAAGCCCATCAATACTTCATGTATCACCTGAGTCTGCAGTAGGTGGAGATCTAGGTATTGTTAAAACATACGATAAAATAAAAATAGACTTAAATAAAAGAAGAGTTGATTTGTTAATTTCTCAAGCTGAATTTAAAAAACGAAGAAAAAACAAAAAAGTATTTAAACCAAATAATCAAACTCCATGGCAAGAAATTTTTAGAAATACAGTGGGTCAATTAGACGATGGTGCATGTATAAATTCTAGAGGAAAATACTTGGACGTATCTCATACAAAAGGTTTACCTAGAGACTCACATTAATGAAACCTAAGATATTAGTTTCTAGAAAAATTTCAGATTTAGCAGAGGAAAAACTTAGTAAAGAATTTGATGCAACATTAAATCCAAAAGATGAACCAATCCCAGAAAGTGAGTTAATTAAAATTATCAACGACTATGATGGGATGATTTCTACAGGGTTTGATAAAATTGGAGAAAATTTTTTCAATAATCTAAATGGTAAATTAAAAATCATTGCTCAGGTGGGAGTGGGGTATGATAATATCTCTGTTAAATCTGCTTTAGAAAAAAAAATAAAAGTTACCAATACACCTAACGTGTTAAATGAAGCTGTTGCAGAGCTTACTATTCTTTTAATTTTAGCTACCTCAAGAAGAATTGGTGAAGCTTATAATTTAGTTAGAACTGATAATTGGAAAAATCAAAAACCTGACTTAACTAAATTTATGATTGGTAATTCAGTTACTGGCAAAACTTTAGGTATTATTGGTATGGGACGAATAGGAAGAATGGCTGCTAAAAGCGCAAAAGCATTTGGAATGAAAATAATTTATTATAATAGAAATAAGTTGTCTGAAGATTTAGAGGATGGTGCAAAATATTATTCAGATTTAAATTCAATGTTACCAAATTGTGATTTTGTAAGCATACACACACCAGCTACCGCAGAAACAAAATACATTCTTAATAAAGATACAATTGGTTTGTTACCAAAGCATGCGGTTGTTATAAACACATCAAGAGGATCAACAATTGATGATGATGCATTGATTGATGCACTAGAAAATAAAAAAATTTATGCAGCTGGTTTAGATGTTTTTAACAATGAACCAAATTTAGATAATAGATATTTAAAATTAGATAACTGTTTTGTTCTTCCTCATGTAGGTAGTGCGACACATGAAACACGTCTTGCAATGAGCATGATGGCGGTAGACAATATCTATTGTTTTTTTAATGAAAAACCTTTGATTTCAGAAGTAGTTTAGAACAATTCTAGTCTCTGTGTTTATAAAATATATATAATTTCTATATATAATAATTAAACCGATTTAATTGAAATAGAAAATCATTTATGATTAACTTTCGAAAAAACATAAACGAGAGGAAGATAATGTTTAAATTAATATCTAAAACTTTAGCAGCGGTGGCTATGGTTTCAGTTGCTTTATTTGGCTCTGCAAATGCAAAGACTTTAAAGATTGAAACTCACTTTACTGCTAGCTCGCCAAATGGTGAAGTTGCGGCTCAGTTCGCAAAAAATGTAGAAAAGTTTTCTGGTGGAAGCTTGAAAGTTGAAATGTTCTACTCATCTTCAGTAACAGGTAAATCTGCTGAGGTGTTTAACTCTGCACAAACTGGAATTATCGATTGTGATATGACTGGTGCTGGTTACCAAACTGGTAAAAATGCAGCGTTCCAATTTGCAGGTGATGTAATGGGTGGATATGATAACCCATACCAACAATATGAATTCTTGAATTTTCCAGGAGCTCAAGAAGCTGTTGATGCATTATACAACAAATATGGAATGACTTTAATTGGTTGGTGGATACCAGGACATGAGTCTTTAATATCTAGCAGACCAATTCCAGATGTTGCTTCATTGAAAGACTTTAAATTTAGATCACCTCCAGGAATGGAAAGTATGATCTTTACAACTTTAGGTGCGAAGCCAATCGTTATGGACTTTGGTGAAGTTCCTACAGCTTTACAAACTGGTCTAATCGATGGTGCTGACTATTCATCTTTAGCAACTAACTATGCTGGTGGACACTATGAGCAAAACAAATATGCTACATACCCAGGTTTCCACTCTATGCCGGCTGACCATTTAGCTTGTAACACAAAAGTATGGAACAAGTTAAAGCCACATGAGCAAGGTGCTATGAAAGCTGCAATAGAAATCGCTGGAAGAACTATTACTAGCTTAGTTGAGAGAAAAAACGCTGAAGCTGTTAAAGCTTTAAATGAAATGGGCGTTACTCTTCATGACTGGTCTAGAGAAGATAGACTTAAATTCAGAACAGCTGCACTTGCTGCTTGGGAAGAATGGAAGACTAAATCTCCAGAAGCTGAGGCTTTAATCGAAATACATAAAGCTTACATGAAAGCTAATGGTATTATGTAATAAATAAATTTTGAAGGGCCTGAAAAAGGCCCTTCGAATAAAATCTAAAATTTTTACTCAATGATAGATAAAGAGTTACAAGAACAAAACGAAAAAGTAGCGAGTAAAGATGATTTTCCAATAAATTGGATTGATAGAATTTCCTTATTTTTAAGCCACACAATAAAATATCTAATTCCAGTTATCGTAATTGTAATGATGTACGAGATATTTATGAGGTACGTTTTATTTAAGCCTACTTTGTGGGCAAATGAATTATGTTTGTGGCTTGCTGGTGTTTGTTATTTGGTTGGTGGAATTTACGCAACAAGATTAAGAAGCCATATTAGAATAGTTTTACTTTACGATTGGGTGGGAAGACCTACACAAAGAATTTTTGACTTAATTAGTACTATTATTATTGTACTTTTTGCTACAGCAGTAATTTATGGTGGATGGGAAGATGCGCACAGATCTTTCACGACTTGGGAGAGATTTGCAACTTATTGGGATCCTCCAATTCCAGCTACAATGAAACCACTTACACTTTTATGTGTATTCCTTATAGCTCTTCAATCAGTAAATAACCTAATTATTGATTGGAGAAATCCAAAAGAGAAACAATACGACCCATCAAAAGAATTAAAGTAAGATGGAATTTGAAATAGGAACACTCTCGATAATATTAATAGTCGGATTATTAGCGCTAATATCTATTGGTGTTCCGATGGGATTTGCATCAGGTTTCATGGGTGCAGTACTAGTATTTTTATATATAGGAGAACACGCATTAGGAATATTGCTTTCAAGGTATTATTCACTGGTTGTTACTTATTCATTTTTATCAGTACCTTTGTTTATTTTTATGGCCTCCTTGCTCGAACGCTCGAACATTGCAAGAGATCTTTATGATGCTTTAAACGCTTGGTTAAGAAAAACTAGAGGTGGAGTAGGTGTAGTTACTGCAATCATGGCAACTATTATGGCTGCAATGAGTGGAATTATTGGAGGAGAAATAGTTTTGTTAGGATTAATTGCATTACCTCAAATGTTAAGACTTAAATATGATCAAGACATGTCTATTGGTATTATTTGTGCATCTGGATCTTTAGGAACAATGATACCTCCATCAATTGTTTTAATTATTTATGGATTAACAACAGAGACTTCTATTACGATGTTATTCCAAGAAGCAATTGTTCCGGGTTTAATGATCTCAGGTTTAATTATTACATACATTCTTATTAGAACAAGATTACAACCTCATTTAGCTCCAATAAGTGATGAGCCAGCTTTAACTTTAAAAGAAAAAATGTCTTACCTACCAGGTCTACTTCCGCCAATTGGAATTGTAATTATTGTATTAGGTTCAATTTATTCTGGAATGACTGGTATTACTGAAGCTGCGGGGATGGGGGTTGTTGCGACATTAATTATTATTTTTGCAAGAAAAGAACTGACATGGTTTTTATTTAAAGATGCATTAACAAGAACTTTCAAAGCATCTGGAACAATTTTGACAATTACTTTTGGTGCAACAGTTTTAGCAGGAGCTTATTCTCTTGCTGGTGGCCCGAAATATGTTGCAGAAACAATTTTAGCGTATGATTTAAAACCAATGTATTTAATTTTTATGATGCAGATTATGTTTTTAATCATGGGAGCATTTATGGATTGGGTTGGAATTGTATTGTTAGCTATGCCAGTATTTTTACCAATTGTACTAGCACTTGGTTTTGATCCGATTTGGTTTGGAATATTGTTTTGTGTAAATATGCAGGTTTCATTTTTAAGTCCACCATTTGGGCCCGCCGCTTTCTATTTAAAATCGGTTGCTCCTCCACATATATCTTTAACAGATATCTTTAGAGGTTTTGCTCCATTTATAGTTATTCAGCTAATTGTATTAGCATGTGTTATGTTCTTCCCTGAAGCAATGACACAAAATTTCCACGAGTTTAAACCTAAACCATGATAACAATTGGATTTATTGGAACAGGCTTGATGGGCCTTCCAATGGCTAAAAATATATTAAAATCTGGATTTAAATTAAAAGCGTTCAATCGATCAATAGAAAAAGCAGAACCATTAAAAGAGTTTGGTGCAGAAATTTCAAAAACTATAGGTGATGTAGTTAAAGACAGCGATTTTATTATTACTATGTTAACTGACGATAGTGCGGTAGATGCAATAACTTCTAGTATAGATTTTTTGAACAACTTAAAATCAGGTTCAACAGTTATAGATATGAGTTCTGTAAAACCTACGACAGCAACAAAACATGGAACTAATTTAAAATCAAAAAATGTAAATTATTTAGACGCACCAGTTTCAGGAGGAACAATTGGAGCAGAAGAAGCTTCACTAGCTATCATGGTTGGAGGTGAACAAAATGTATTTGAAAATTCTGAAAAAATTTTAAAAGCAATGGGAAACCCAACATTAGTTGGACCCATTGGAAGTGGACAAGTATCAAAACTAGCAAATCAAATTGTTGTTGGAGTTACAATAGGAGCGGTTGCAGAAGCCATAACACTATGTGAAAAAGCTGGAGCAGATCCAAACAAATTAATCAAAGCTCTTTCAGGTGGATGGGCAGATAGTAAAATACTTCAAACACATGGAAAAAGAATGATTGATAAAGATTTTACCCTTAAGGGTAAGACTTATACTCATTTGAAAGATATGAATAATATTTTAGAATGTGCAAATTCTTATAATACTCATTTACCTATTTCAAATTTAGTTAAAGAAATGTATAAGACTTTAGTTGATAATGGTCATGGTAACACTGATCACAGTTCACTTTATAACGAGATTGAAAGGATAAATAAGAAATGAGTGGAAGACTTAATGGCAAACAAATTGTTGTAACAGCAGCAGGACAAGGAATTGGAAAAGCAACAGCAATTGCATTTCATAAAGAAGGAGCTCACGTAACAGCTACAGATTTAAACGATAAAACATTAGCAGAATTAAATAAAGAATATCCAGATATCAAAGTTACCAAATTAGACTCAACTGATAACAACGCTATCTTAGAATTTACCAAAACTCTTGATAAAGTAGATGTGTTATTTAATGCAGTTGGATTTGTTCATCATGGAACAATTCTTGAATGTGATGAAAAAGACTGGGATTTCTCATCAAATGTAAATGTTAAATCAATGTATTTTATGTGTAAGGCGATACTACCACTAATGGTAAAACAAAATGGTGGAAGTATTATTAATGTGTCTTCATGTGCTTCAAGTTTAAAAGGTTTTCCAAACAGATTTGTTTATGGGACAACAAAAGGTGCTGTAATAGGTTTAACTAAAGCAATTGCAGCTGACTTTGTGAAACAAAATATCAGATGTAATTCAATTGCTCCTGGAACAGTTTATTCACCATCATGGCAAGATAGAGTAAACCAGAGTCCAGATCCAGTTCAGGCAAAAAAAGATTTTATTGCAAGACAACCAATGGGAAGATTAGGAACTGCAGAAGAAATTGCTGCAGTTGCAGTTTATCTAGCAAGTGATGATGCAACATTTACAACAGGAACTACAATTTCTGTTGATGGTGGAATTTCAATATAATTTAATAACAAAAGGACAATTATGAAATTATTAAGAGTAGGTCAAAAAGGACAAGAAAAACCAGCAGCTTTAGACAAAGATGGTAAAATTAGAGATATCAGTTCACATATTTCAGATTTAAATCCTGATCATTTAGATTTTGAAACTATTTCAAAATTACAAAGTGCTGATTTAGCAAGTCTTCCAGAGATATCATCAAGTGAAAGAATTGGTTCATGTATTACAAAACCAGGAAAATTTATTGCAATAGGTTTAAATTTTTCAGATCACGCTGCCGAAACAGGGGCAGAAGTTCCATCTGAGCCAATTACTTTTATGAAAGCAACAAGTTGTATCAATGGTCCTAACGATGATATCGAAATTGTGTCTGGTTCAAAAAAATTAGACTGGGAAGTAGAATTAGGAATTGTAATTGGAAAACATACAAAACATATTTCAGAAGCTCAGTCACAAGATCATATCTTAGGATATTGTTTAGTAAACGATATTAGTGAAAGAGAATGGCAAATAGAAAAAATGGGTCAATGGGTTAAAGGAAAATCTCATGACACGTATGGACCAATCGGACCTTATTTAGTAACTAAAGATGAAATTGCTGACATTAATAATTTAAAAATGAGTTTAGATGTTAATGGTCAAAGAATGCAAACTGGAAACACTAATACTATGATCTTTAATGTTAACGTTATTGTATCTTATTTAAGTAAATTCATGTCATTACAGCCAGGAGATATAATTACAACTGGTACACCTCCAGGAGTTGGTATGGGAATGAAACCACAACAATTCTTAAAAGCTGGTGATACAATGAGATTATCAATTGAAAATTTAGGAGAGCAAAACTCTAAAGTAGTTGCTTTATAATCTTTTGTGAAAATAACTTCTATTAAAAGTCATGTACTTAAATATGAGTTAGAGAAAGAACTAGGTTATTCACAACAATATTATAAACACCGAACAGCCCATTTGGTTGAAGTACAAACTGACGAAGGTATTACTGGATGGGGCGAATGTTTTGGTCCAGGTAATATTGCTTTAGCCAATAAGTTCATTGTTGAAAAGGTAATTCAGCCTTTAATAATAGGTGAAAACCCTTTGAATAAAGAACATATCTGGCAAAAAGTTTACAATCTTTTAAGAGATAGTGGTCAAAAAGGAATGCCAATACAAGCTTTGTCAGGAGTTGACATAGCTCTATGGGATATCTTAGGAAAAAAAACAAACTCTCCTCTTTATCAACTTGTTGGTGGAAAATGTAATAATGAAGTTCCTGTGTATGGATATGGAATGATGTTGCAAAAAAAATCAGTTGATGAGCTAATTCCATTGTTTGAAGAAGAAGCAAAACAAATTAAATCAAAAAACTTTAAAGCGATGAAAATGAAGGTTGGATTAGGTCCAAAAGAAGATTTGAAGTTAGTTCAAGCAGTTAGAAATTCTATAGGTAAAGATTTTAAATTAATGGTGGATGCTAACCATGCTTATAATCTGAAAGATGCTCTTTATGTTGGAAAAGGACTTGATGAACTAGATGTTTATTGGTTTGAAGAACCTGTTGCTCCTGAAGATTACAACGGTTACCGAGAATTAAAAAAAAATATATCAACCAGTGTTGCTGGAGGTGAAGCAGAATTTACAAAGTATGGTTGGAATAAATTAATTAACAATAATTGTATTGATATAGCTCAACCAGAAGTATGTGGATTAGGAGGTATTACAGAATATTTGAAAGTTGCAGCCTTGGCGCAGGCTAACTTTGTTCCTGTAATTAATCATGTTTGGGGATCTGCCGTAAGTATAGCGGTAAATCTTCATTTATTGACTGCACAACCAGATATGCCAGGGGGATTATTCCCAACAAAATCTATGCTAGAATTTGATACAACAGAGAAAAATATCTTTATTACAGATCTACCAAAAGAAAATTTTTCAATTTTAGATCAAGTTAAAAACAATAATGGATTTGCATCAGTGACAGACAATGTAGGTATTGGTATAAATCCTAATGAGGACTTTATTAAGGAGTTTGAAGTAAATGAATAAAATTAAAACTACAGAACCTAAACCAATTTGGAAAATAAGATGTACCTTAGGTGAGGGAACACTTTGGGTTAAAGAACACAACTCAATTTATTTTGTTGATATAAAAAAAAAGAAAATTTGTTCTTTAAATATTAAAAATAAAAAAAAGAAAATATTTAAAGTTAATAAAGAGATAGGCTTCGTTGCTCATGTAAGAGATCATATATTTATTTTAGGATTGCAAGGTGAAATAAGAATTCAAAATTTAAAATCAAAAAAAGTTTTAAAATCGATACCTATAGAACCTAAATTAAAATTGAATAGAATAAACGATGGTAAAACAGATCCTGCTGGAAATCTTTGGTTTGGTACCATGGATAATTTAGAGAGAAAAATTGAAAAAGGATCTTTGTATAAATTAGATAAAAATCTTAAATTAACTAAAGTTGATAAAAATTATAGAATTACAAATGGCCCAGCATTTATCGATCAATATAATTTTTACCACACTGATAGTCCTAAAAAAACTATCTATAAAATTAAGATAAATAAAAATAATAAAATAATTAGTAAAAAAATATTCAAAAAGTTAACTCCTGAAGAAGGAGTTCCAGATGGAATGACTGTAGATAAAAATAAAAATTTATGGGTTGCCCATTTTCGAGGGGCATGCGTCTCAGTATTTAATAGTAGAGCAAAATTAATTCATAGAATTCAGTTTCCAGCAAAAAATATTACAAATTGTGCGTTTGGTGGTAAGAATAATCAAGAACTGTACGTTTCAACAGCTACAAAAGGAATGGACAAGGCTGATTTGCGAAAATTTAGATATTCAGGATTCTTTTTTGGTGTAAAAACAAACACAAAAGGAGTTTTGCAAAAAAAATTTATTTTAAGTAATGAAGCAGAGAGATCTTTACTATGAACGAATACCCACTAAGCTTTTAAGAGAAGATATAAGATTATTAGGAACTTTTCTTGGAAGAGTAATCAAAGATCAAGAAGGCATAAAATTTTTCAATATAGTTGAGCGATTAAGATTATTATCTAAAAATACCTTATTAGATAAAAATAAAAGAAAAGTATTTTCCAAAATTTCAAAAGATATCAGAAAGCTTTCACCTGAAATTACTTTTAAGGTCACTCGAGCTTTTTCACATATTTTAAATTTAATGAATTTAGCAGAGTCGTTAGATGCTTCTAGAAAACTTAATGAATACGATAATCCATATTTTAAGAGCAAAAAACAAAATCTATTTATTGAGGATATAATTAACAACCTATTTAAAAATAGAAAAATTTCTGACAAAAAAATTTATGATCAGGCAACAAAACTTGATATTGGAATAGTTCTCACAGCACATCCAACAGAAGTAAAAAGAAGAACACTAATTCAAAAATATGCAAATTTAACTACTTTGATGGAGCAACGTCATCTTTATAAAAAATACCCCGCAAAGATTATTGAAATAGATCGAAAACTGTATTCTGAGATAGCCATTATTTGGAAAACTGATGAATTAAAAA
This sequence comes from Candidatus Pelagibacter sp. HIMB1623, assembly GCF_052047695.1. Classification (NCBI taxonomy): domain Bacteria; kingdom Pseudomonadati; phylum Pseudomonadota; class Alphaproteobacteria; order Candidatus Pelagibacterales; family Candidatus Pelagibacteraceae; genus Candidatus Pelagibacter; species Candidatus Pelagibacter sp. HIMB1623. The sequence continues at coordinate 95,754 of NZ_JBNAJN010000001.1, read as the reverse complement.
GAACCAAACCATCACCACTAGATGAAGCTAGATGGGGTTTGGCTGTAATAGAGGATAGTTTATGGGACACAATTCCAAGAGTTTATAAAAGATTGAATGATATTTTCAGAAAAAATTTAAATAAAGATCTTCCTAGAAACTTTAATCCAATTCAATTTGGTTCATGGATGGGTGGAGATAGAGATGGAAATCCAAATGTTACATCTGAAGTAACAAAAAAAGTAATTTTGTTTTCAAGATGGCAAGCTGCAAAGTTATACGAAAGAGAACTTACAAAATTAATTCAAGATTTATCAATGGAAGAATGTTCTAATAAAATTAAAAAAGTTACTGGAAATAGTTTTGAACCTTATAGAGTTTATTTAAGACCTTTAAGAGACAAAGTAAGAAGAACACATCAGTTAATTGAGGCACATATAAATTATAATAAACCATTAGATCAAAATAAATTACTAAAAGATAAGTATGAAATTATAAATCCATTAAGAGAAGTTAGAACTTCCTTAAACATGAACAAAGGGCAACATATTGCAAATGCAGATTTGTTGGATTTGATAAGAAGAGTTAGATGTTTTGGAATAAATTTAGCAAGATTAGATATCAGGCAGGAGTCTGATAGACATGAAAAACTTTTAAATGAAATATTTAAAAAGAAAAATAAAATAAATTATTCACAATTACCTGAAGAAAAGAAAATTGAATTACTTAATAAATCAATAAAACAAAAAAAATCTTTTGTTAATAAAATTAATTTAAGAGACAAAGAGAATTTAGAAGTTTGGAAAACATTTAAACAAATATCTAAAGAGCCAGAACAATGTATGGGTGCGTATGTAATTTCAATGACTTCAAAAGCATCTGATATTTTATCTGTTTATTTATTGCAATTACAGGCTGAAACAAAGAATTTGTTAAGAGTAGTACCACTTTTTGAAACTTTAGATGATTTAAAGAATGCCAAAGGTGTTATGCAAAATTTATTTAAACTTCCTTGGTACAGAAAAATGATCAACTCAAAACAAGAAGTAATGATTGGATATTCAGATTCTAGTAAAGATGCAGGAAAACTATCTGCAAGTTGGCATCAATACAAACTTCAAGAGGAACTTAGAAATTTAGCTAAAAAATATAAAATAGATCTTGTTTTTTTCCATGGAAGAGGAGGATCTCCAGGAAGAGGAGGAGGACCAATTCAGGCAACTCTTAAATCTCAACCATCTGGAACAGTAAATGGAAAAATTAGAATTACTGATCAAGGAGAGGTGATACAGCAAAAATATGGATATAAACCTTTAGCTGAATACAACCTATGTAGTTATATTGGTGCAGTGATGGAGGCTACTTTAAATCCACCTCCTAGATCTAAACCAAATTGGCGAGAGCTTATTCAGAAAATGTCTGAGATTTCTACATCTGCTTACCGGAAGTATTTAAATCAAAGCGAAGATTTTATTAGATATTTTAAAACTGTTACTCCGCATAAATCTCTTGGAAAACTCGCAATTGGTTCAAGACCTACCAAAAGAAAAAATGTTGATAATATTCAAAGTTTAAGAGCTATTCCTTGGGTATTTGCTTGGACACAAATTAGATTAATGCTTCCTGCATGGCTCGGTACAACCGAGGCTTTGAGATATGGATCAATAAAAAAATTTAAAAAAACAATGACAGACATGGAGAGGAACTGGCCTTATTTTGTATCAACAATGGATATTTTGGACATGGTGATTTCAAAGGTTGATCCTGAAATATCAGTGATTTATGAAAATAATTTGGCTGATCAATCTTTAATAAGAATTGGAAAAAGATTGAGGTTTCAATTTGATGCATTGGTCAAATTGCACAATAAAATTACTCCAAAAGAAGTTATAAAAGAGAGAAAAGAGTTTAGAAAAGCTTTATTTATCAGAAACAACTATACTGAGATGCTAAACATTCTTCAGGCAAATATAATGAATAAATTAACAAACAAAAAATATAAAAATTTAGATAAGAAATTTTTAGACGATGCTTTAATGACATCTATTGCAGGAATTTCTGCAGCAATGAAAAACACTGGATAGATGATTGAATATTTAATTGCTTTTGGGGCAGGGTTAATAAGTTTTTTATCTCCTTGTGTTTTACCCTTAATCCCTGGATACATTTCTTATATCTCAGGTCAGTCACTACAAGAAATTTTAAATAAAAAACAAACAAATATTTTCCCATTGATTTTATTTTGTCTAGGGTTTTCAACTGTATTTGTTATCTTAGGAGCATCTGCATCTTTTTTAGGACAAGCACTTTTACAAAATTCAGAAATATTAAGAATTTTAGCTGGAATTATAATTGTAATTTTTTCTCTTCAATTAATTGGAATTATTAATATTTCGTATTTAAACTTTGAAAAAAGATTTGATGCAAAAGAATCAAGAAATATTCTTTTTCCATATGTAATTGGTGTTGCTTTTGGTTTCGGTTGGACACCATGTATTGGTCCAATTTTAGGATCAATTTTAGCTTTAGCATCTATCGAAGAAACATTATCAAAAGCAGTCATAATGTTAATTTTTTATTCTTTAGGTTTGGCTATACCATTTGTTTTATCAGGATATTTAATTCAAAGATTTTTATTATTTTCTAAAAACTTTAAGAAGAATATTAATTTAATATCAAAAATAGGTGGAATAACTTTATTAATAACTGGAATTTTGATTTTAACTAATCAATTGCAAGCAGTTGGTTTTTATATAATTAAAATCTTTCCTTTTATGCAAAATTTTGGTTAGTGTGTTTTATGAAAATTTATCAAATAGATTCAAGTGCTAGAAAAAAAGGCTCAACTTCGAGGGCATTAGCAAAAAAACTTTTAGAAAAAATCAAAAAACCAGAGGATGAAGTAATTTATAGAGATTTAGATGATGAAATGCTTTTTGTAAGCGGTCTGACAGAGTCTGGAATGAAAATTGATGAGAAGGATCAAACTGAAGAACATAAGAAAATGTTTGAACTTTCTGACAAGCTTGTAAAAGAATTAAAAGAGAGTGATATTATAATAATTTCAGCTCCAATATATAATTACGGACCACCCGCAACTCTTAAAGCTTGGTCAGATTTAGCTGCAAGAATAGGGGAAACCTTTAAATTTAAACCCAATGGTAGAAGAGAAGGGTTATTAAAAAATAAAAAAGCATATCTTGTAATTACTTCTGGTGGAACAAAACTAAATAGCTCTGAGGATTTTTTAACGCCTTGGTTAAAATTTATTTTAAACTTTTTTGGAATTGAAAAAGTTGAAGTTATAAGCGCTGATCAAATGGCTTTAGATTATGAAAAATCTATTAGAGATGCTGAAGCTCAAATAGAAAATATTTCTATAGATTAAACTTTCTTTTTAAGTGTCTTAATTTTCCTTCGGTACTATCATAGTCTATATAACAACCTTGTAGAAATCTTTTACCTTCATTAGCATCATAAACTGTTCGTCCATGGAGCAACCTGTGATTATCCATCATCATTAAATCTTTTGGAGCAAGTTTAAATTCTATTCTATATTTATCTGAATTGTACATCTCAGATAGTTTTTTTCTTGCTTGATAGTATAAATCTAATTCTTCTTTATCTAAGATTGGAACAAAATCTAATCTTGGACTAAATCTTACTTGTTTAAAATTTTTATGCTCATCTAATTCAATCAAAGGACACAAAGATTCTAAAATTACCTCTTTATCAATAAATTTAAATCTTACTTTTACTTCTGTTAAGATTTTATAATAATCAGGATAACTTTTCTTTAAATCTTCAGTAACAGTATATCCATCAACCAATGTAGAATATCCTCCTGAAACTTTACTCTCTATGCAATGTAAAAGTTGGATGCATGGAACTGGGTTTCGATATGGATTATCTGTGTGCGGTGCAAGAGCTAAAGAAGTATATGCAAGATCATTAGGATCAGGTTTTGATTTAACATCAAAATATTCTCCAAAGTTAGTACGCCTTACACTGCCAATTGAGTTTGCAAACTCAACAATATAATTTTTAGTTGTTGGTATATTTTTAATTACAACAAATCCAAACTTATAAAAAGAAACGAGCAAGTCATGCATTTCTTTACTTTCATAAAAATTCTCTTGGTATTCAAAATTTTTGATATTACTTAGACTAGAATCCCATTTAGTTTTTTCTATAGATTTTATGACTGTATCTTCTTTTGCGAATTCTAAAGCAATTTTATTAAGATTAAGCTTAGAACTAATTCCATCATTAAAGTTAACTTCTAAAAATTCTTCATGAATAGAGGCATTATTAATAATTATATCGTTGCTCAAACTAGTTGGGTCAAAAAGTCTTTGTTGAGTTCCTTGATCAACAAATTCTTCACCATCCACTCTTTCTCTTAACCAAAAAGGATGTATTTCTTTTTTCTCAGTACCATTATTGAAGTAAACTTTATTTTCGTGAAGCTCAATTTTCATAAATAATACTTGAGCATTATTTAAAATTTAACTTTAATCAATATAAATTAAATAGTAAGAGTTCTTTGTGAATAATTTTGATACAAAAAAATATCCAGTATTTTCAAGTTTTTTAAACCAGTTAGCAAAAGATTTAACAAAATTTTATTATGCTAAGTTAGATAAGCCATTCAAGATAACCAATAAAATGAAAGGCAAAGGTTACGATCCAGTAACTACATCTGACAAAGCTTTTGAAAAGTTTATAAGGTCCAAAATTTCTAAAAGATTTCCAGATCATCAAATCATAGGTGAGGAATACGGTCATAAAAATACTAAAAGTGAATTTTCATGGGTAATAGACCCAATTGATGGAACTAGATCATATGTTGTTGGCAATCCTAGTTGGAGTAATTTGATTTCATTAAATTATAATGGGGAGCCAATTTTAGGATTAGCAAATTTCCCTAAAATGAAAAAATATTATTTAAATGTAAATAAAAACACCGCATATGTTTTTGAAAATAACAAAAAAAGAAAACTAAAGGTAAATTCTAAATTAAATTTTGCAAATTCAAAATTAGCTGCTGCATTTCACAATCAATTAACATTAAAACAACAATCTAAGATCCAAAAATTTATAAATCGAATGCAATTTCCGTGTTTTGATGCTTTAACATATTGTCAACTAGCTGAAGGTAGATTGGAAATGGTTGCACAGTGTGCAAACAAGATTTGGGACATTCATCCAATAATGCCAATAGTGAGAGCAAGTGGGGCCATAGTAACTACGTGGGGTAATAGAAATCCTGTGGTAGGAGGAAATATTATTGTCTCAAATAATAAAGCAAATCATAAAAAAATATTAAAATTATTAAAGCCCCTAGCTGAATGATACCAGAACGAGCACAATCAATTCTAGATTTCTGGTTTAAAGAAACTCCCTCTGAAATGCGTTTCAAAAAAGACGAAAAGTTTGATCAAAAAATTAAAGATAATTTTTTAAAAGATTATGAATTAGCATGTCAAAATGAGTATGATGATTGGCAAGATAATCCTATGAGCTGTCTAGCACTAGTTATTTTGTTTGATCAGTTTTCTAGAAACATGTTTAGAAACGATAAAAAGGCTTTTGCACAAGATCAAAAAACTAGATTGATTGTAAACGATGCAGTTTATTCAGGTTATTTAGAAGCCATGAATGTAAATCAAAGATTTTTTATGTTGTTACCTTTAATTCATAGTGAGGAAATTAGTGATCATGAAATGGCTTATTACTTATTAAATAAATACTTAAGAGAACACGAAGGTTACAACGAAATAAAAAAATTTTGGCAAGATCACACCAAAGCTATAAGGCAGTTTCATAGATATCCACATAGAAATGAAATTTTAGGAAGAGAATCTACCGAAGAAGAGCTAGAATTTTTAAAAGGCCCAAACTCTTCCTGGTAAAATGAATTTAGAATTTATTTTTAAAGTAATAGATAAAGAAGAATGGCAAAAAGCTAAACAATCTGGGACTTATGGTGGATCTGAAAAAGATATTAAAGATGGCTATATTCATTTCTCAGAAGAAGATCAGGTTGAGGAAACCTTAAAAAAACATTTCCCAAATAAAGAAAACCTAGTTTTATTAAGAGTAAATGCTTTTAAGCTTGAACATTTATTATGGGAGCAGGCATCTAATGGAGATATGTATCCCCATTTATATTCACCTTTAGATACTACCACTGTTGTGAATGAATATGAGTTGCCATTAAATGAAGACGGAAGCCATCAGCTTCCTGAGATATTAAAAAAGTATCAGTTCAGTCGTCCAAGATAATTGACCATTATTACACCAATAATAATTAAAATAATTCCTATAGTTCCATAAATATTAGGTACTTGATTAAATTTTAATACAGCAAAAAGAACAACCCCTGTTACTGTTAAGCCACTATAAGTTGAGTAGGCAAATCCAACTGGAAGTGTAGACATAGCTTTTGCAATTGAAAACATTGTAATACACATAAATAAAATACATAAAACTGAAGGAGTTAGTTTTGTGAATCCCTCAGAAATTTTAGCAAAACTATTTGATGCGATACCAAAAATTATACCGTTAGCTAAAAATAAATATCCTAAAAGAGGTTTCATATTATTTATTTCCTAACAAATTAACCATTAAAACTCCAATAATTATAAATGCTAATCCAATCATAGAATAAAGATTGGGAACTTGGTTATATTTAATTACACCAACTATAACTGTTGCAATAATTGTTAATCCTGCGAATGAAGCATAAGTGATACCCATTGGAATATTTTTCATCACTAATGAAAGTGCATACATACACAAAACAATTGTAATTGCTGTAATTATACTTGGAACAAGAAGTGTAAATCCTTCAGCACTCTTAGCAAAACTATTTGAAGTAACTCCTAGGAATACAGCAACACCTAGGAACAAGTATGAAGTAGCGAGACTCATTCAATAATATTAAATGAAATCCCGCTAAATATATATAATTATTTAGGCATTGGAGTAGCACCAGTTTCTAAACTAACAATTTTTCCATTGTCATATTTATAAACTGCCATTACAGCCTCAACATTTCCATCGTTAAAGGTAACAAAAGCATGATGAATTCCAACTTCATCATTCTCGTAAACAATTCTAACCTTATCTTGATTGATGTCACCACTCATGGCCCATTTGATAACATCACCTTTTGTTAAAACATTTCCAGATTTATGCATAGTAAATTTAAAGTCATCATGCAAAAGCTCATTCATCGCTGCTTCATCTTTATTTTTTAGTGCCACACTATATTTTTCTAAGATAGACATTTATACCTTTCTTTTATTCACCTGGTTTTTTAAATTTTTTTCCAGCATCTGCAGCTTTGTTGAAAGTTTTATTATAATCAAACACTTCATGAATCATAATATCTTCCATTAAACCTGCATTCATAATTGCAACTTTCATTCCAAGAACACTTTCATAATCTCCTTCAATAACATTGATGACATCAAATCTTCCTCGAACCCACTCATAACTATGAAATTTTACTCCAACAGTATCACAAATAGCTTTGATCGCCGCTCCTCTGTCTGCATTAGGATCACTTTGCATTCTTTTTGCAAGATCACGACTGATCTTTCCAATAATATAAAATTTAGACATTTTTTCTCCTGTTGCTTAATTTAATAATTAAAGTCTAACAGAGATAATCCATCATGTGGAGTCTCTGTTTTTAGCTATTTAATTCAATTTAAATTTTTGATAACATTTTAAATGATCGAAAAATTTAATGGAATATTTTATTTAGTTGTATTTTTAGTTCACTTTATAATTTTTGCCACATACGCTTATCAAACAGTTTTTGCTACGAAGAAATTTTTAGATAAATTTGGTATTGACGATACAGGTGCTGGAATGACAAGATTTTTCGGATCATTATTTATTGGAGCTGTTGCGATGGCTATATGGGTTGGCTTTATTAGACCTGACGGACTTCAAGGAACATGGGCTTTTTTTAATTTAGTATTTTTACAAAACCTTTCAGCTTTTTGTGTAGGAATTTATACAATTAAAATAAATAAATTAGGCCATACTCCACAAACATCTAATGAAGGAATTATTGCACCGGGTATTTTAACTTTGTTAAGTGCAATACTTTGTTACGGATTAGCAGATAAGATTTATATCTAAAACCAACTAGGTATTGGTAGACCTTTTTCTTCTAAGAATTTTTTATTGAACATTTTGGTTGCATATTTATCGCTTCTATCACAAAGAATGGTTACTATAGTTTTACCAGGTCCTAATTCTTTTCCCATTCTAATAGCTCCTGCAATATTTATTCCACAACTAGTTCCTAAACTTAATCCTTCATTTTGAATAAGATCATAAAGAATAGGTAGAGCTTCATGATCATCAATAGAGTAGGCATCATCAATTTTGGCCTCACCAAAGTTAGCTGTAACTCTACTTGAACCAATTCCTTCTGTTATAGATCCTCCTTCAGATTTTAGCTCTCCATTCTTTATATAATTATAAAGAGCAGAACCTTTAGGATCTGAAAGGTAAATTTTGATATCTTTATTCTTTTCTTTTAAAGCGTTACTTACACCCGAAATGGTGCCCCCAGTTCCAGACGAACACACAAAACCATCTACTTTACCATCTGTCTGTTCCCAGATCTCCTGACCTGTTCCCTCATAATGACCTTTTGCATTTGCAGTATTATCAAATTGATTAGCCCAAATAACTCCATTGTTATTTGAGGGTCTTAATTCATCAGCAAGTCTTGCAGCAACTTTTACAAAGTTATTGTCATCTTTATAAGGCTTTGGTTCAACTAATCTTAACTCAGCGCCAAGGTTTCTAAGTAAATCTTTTTTTTCCTGAGTTTGATTGTCGTTCATTACAATAATCGTTTTGTAACCTAAAGAATTTCCTAAAAGACCTAATCCAATTCCAGTATTACCAGCTGTACCTTCAACAACAGTTCCTCCTTTAGAGATTAATTTTTTTTCTTGTGCATCTTTTATTAATGCAAGTGCAGCTCTATCTTTTACTGATCCACCTGGATTTAAAAATTCTGCCTTACCATAAATATTGCAACCAGTAATCTCTGATGCAGCTCTAAGTTTAATGAGAGGAGTATTTCCAATTCCAGAAATAAAATCGTTTTGTGTATTATTCATTATCTGATTTTTTATCACTATCAGGAGTAATCCCGTAAGGTTTAAATTCACTGTCAGCTATTCCAACATTCTTAGCAGGAATTCCAACCATTACTGCATTTTCAGGAACATCTTTTGTAATTACAGCGTTTGCTCCAATTTTTGCACATCGTCCAACAGTTACAGGACCTAACACTTGTGCCCCTGATCCAATTACTACTTCATCTTTAATTGTTGGATGTCTCTTCATGTTTCTTTGATCATTTGAATTTATACTTGGTGCAATTCCACCCAGTGTAACCATATGGTAGATAGTAACATTATCACCAATATCTGAAGTCTCACCAATTACAACTCCCATACCATGATCTATAAATAAATTTTTTCCAATTTTTGCATTAGGATGAATTTCAATTCCAGTTAAGAATCTTGAAAATTGAGAAATGATTCTTGCAATCAAATGAAATTTTGCAGTACTAAAAAAGTTTGCTAGTCTATGAAAGAAAACTGCCTTAACACCTGGATAAGTAAGAACTAAACTTAGTTTTGACTTTGCTGCAGGGTCTCTATCAATTATCGATTGTAAAAAATCACTCATTTTAAATTTTGTCGCGGTTGATTATAAAAATTACATGCTTTATATAGTTATTAATTAAGCAATTAAAAGAGATTATATATGTATAAGAATACTAACTGTTTTCATTTAGCTATACCTTGTGGCGATCTAGAGGTCGCAAAAAAATTTTACAGCGAAACATTAGGATGTAGACTAGATAATTCTGCCCAAGAGTGGGCCGATGTTGACTTTTGGGGTAATGAATTAACACTTCATAAAAGTGCTCATAAGTTAGACAATGAAAGACATGATGTTGATATGGGGAATGTGTCAGTACCCCATTTTGGTGTTCATTTATCTAGAAAAGATTTTGATGCTTTAAAACAAAGATTAAAAGATAGTGGTACTAAATATTACGATGAGCCATATTTAAGATTTAAAGGTACTAAGTATGAACAAGAAACATTCTTTGTAAAAGATCCAAACGAAAATATTTTAGAAATAAAGACACTAACGTCTAATCCAGAATAAATTATATTTAATAATTATACTTATCTTTTATATCTTTATTTTCTTTGACACATTATCTCAATTCGCGTTAGACTTTATTTATAAATAATTAAGGAGAGATAATGAAAATAATCAAATCTACACTTGTAGCTGGATTAATTTCAATTTTATCAATTTTCTCTGCAAACGCAGAAAAAGTTAAAATTGGAGATCCAGGTTGGACAGGTGCAACTGCAATTGCAAATTTACTTGCTGCAGTAGTTATAGACAAAATGGGTGGGGAAGCAGAACTAGTTCCTGGAAACAATACTGCAATTTATGCAGCGATTGATAGAGGAAAAGGTGAAATCGATGTTCACCCTGATATCTGGTTACCAAACCAAGAAGCTTACACTAATGATTTAGTTCCAAAAGGAACTTTAAAATTAAGTAGCAAACCATATGAAGGAAACCAAGGTTACTGTGTTTCTCAACAGTTTGCAAAAAAAATGAATATTACAGCAATTGAAGACTTAGCAAGACCAGAAGTTGTTAAAGCAATGGACAGCGATGGAAATGGTAAAGGTGAGTTTTGGATTGGTGCTGATGGTTGGGCTTCTGCAAATGTTAACCAAGTTAAATTAAGAGACTATGGTTTATATGATGCTGGTATCGAAGCAGTTAGAGCTGCTGAAGCAGTGAAAAATGCAAGAGTACTAGACTCAATCAAAAAAGGTGAAGGTTATGCATTCTATTGTTACAAACCTCATGCAATTTGGGGAATGGCTGACGTAGTGATGTTAACAGAACCAAAATATGATCCTGCAAAATATAAAATGATTCAACCCAAAGCAGATGCTGACTGGTACAAGAAATCTTATGTTGCATCAAAAGATGCTCTTAAGCAAATCCAAATCGGTTGGGCTACTTCTTTAGAGAGTCAATCACCAGCAATTGTAGAATTCTTTAAGAATTTTCAATTAACAGCTGATGATGTTTCTGCAATGGCTTATTCAGTTTCAGTTGAGAAAAAAGATCCAGCTGATGTCGCAAGAGCTTGGATGGAAGCAAATAAATCAACTGTAGACGGTTGGTTAGGACTATAATCTAAATCAAAATCTATACTCGGCAATTTAAGATTGCCGAGTATATTTTCCTATAATAAAAGACAAAAATGGATTCATCGGGTTCAGCAATACAAATTCAAAATGTTTGGAAAGTATTTGGAAATACTTCTAAAGAAGCATTAGATGCAATCCAAAATAAAAAAATTTCAAAAACAGAAGCTTTAGAAAATTACAACTCAGTTATTGGAGTTTCAGATGTTTCGTTTGATGTTAAACAAGGTGAAATATTCTGTGTTATGGGGCTTTCTGGAAGTGGAAAGTCTACATTAGTAAGACATATTAATAGACTTTTAGAACCAACATCAGGAAAAATTTTAATTAATGGTCAGGATGTAATGGCCTTAGATAGAGAAAACCTTCAAGAATTAAGAAATAAAAAAATAGGGATGGTTTTTCAAAACTTTGCGCTTATGCCTCATAGATCAGTTGTAGATAATATTGCAATGCCGCTTGAGATAAGAGGTGTAAGCAAAAATGACAGATTAGATGCTGCAAATAAAATTTTAGAAATTGTAGAATTACAAGGTTGGGGCAATAAGTTTGCTCACGAACTATCTGGAGGAATGCAACAAAGGGTAGGTCTTGCAAGAGCACTAGCAGCTGATCCTGAGTTTCTATTAATGGACGAGCCTTTTAGTGCATTAGATCCACTGATTAGAAGACAGCTTCAAGCTGAATTCATCAAACTTTCAAAACAAATGAAAAAAACCACAGTATTTATTACTCATGATTTAGATGAAGCAGTAAGAGTAGGACACAGAATTGCAATTATGAGAGATGGAAAAGTAATCCAAATAGGTACACCTGAAGAAATAGTTGTAAGTCCTGCAGATGAGTATGTTGCTGACTTTGTAAAAGGAATTTCAAGACTTAAAGTTGTTCAAGCAAAAACAATTATGCAATCTATTGAGAGTTATGAGAATGCTAATGGAAAATTAAATGAAAGTACGCAAAGTGTTGGAGAAAATGAATTATTAAGTAAGCTTATTGAATTGTCAAAATCTAACGATGGGCCACTAATTGTTCTAGACAACAATAAAAATAAAGTAGGTGTTTTAACACAATCAGATCTTTTAAAAGCAGTCGTTGAGGGTGGGGATGGAGAATAAACAAATACATAATCCTTCTAGGTCTGAATTAATTACAGATTTTGTAAAATCTAATCCTGAATATTATATTAAAGAATTTCAAAAAATTGGTAGCAAACCTTCATTTTCATTTTCATTTAATTTGTATGCTGGAATTCTAGGACCAATTTGGTTTGGAATGAGAAATATTTGGAATTGGGCTTTGGCCTTTTTAATTATTGAAACTTTTTCTGTTGTTCAAATAATAAGAGGTTTGTTTGGTAATATTACTAAAGAAGCTGTAGAAAAAATCAAACAAGTTGAGTCAACAATCGCTTTTAGAAATAAACAGTTAGAAGCAGCTATAACAAATAATCCAGATAAAGTTGATGTATATAAAAGAAATATCAAATCACTAGAAGATGCTATGCAAGGCTACATAGATGAAGTAGCAAGAATTGAAGCTTCAGCTATTTGGATTACAATTTTTGGTATTGGATTATTAATAGTAATTAAAATTGTTCAAGGAATACTAGCAAACTCAATATTAGAAAAAAGATATTCAGAATGGTTATCAGACAAAACTCTAAAACCTGGAATGCAAGTGAAGAACTTTGTTTCCAGCACAATGTTTGCTGCAGTTATTATGTTTTTTTCTGTAGTGCATTATAGTTTTCCTGGTGTCATTACATTAATGGATGACTTTCCAACCCATCCAGATATTAGGTTAACATCAATAAAATGGGTAGAAACGATCTTCGATTATGCAGTACTAAAAGGAGATGCTTTATTTACAGCCATAACCATAGGTATTAGATCAGTACTAGATTTCTTAGAGTTACTTTTTGTAAAAACTCCTTGGATAGTAATTATTACAACCATTGTAACCTTAACTGGATTAGCGGCAGGACCTAGAGCCGCAATATATTCAGCAGGATTTTTATGTTACATGGGATTTTTAGGTTTCTGGGTTAAAGCTATGACAACACTAGCTCTTTTAGGAACAGCAGCTGTATTAAGTATTGTAATTGGTATTCCACTTGGAATTTTTTGTGCAAGGCGTCAAAGATTTTATTCAATGATCAGACCAATTATGGATTTTATGCAAACAATGCCTGCTTTCGTATTTATGATTCCTGTTATAGCATTTTTTGGAACAGGAAAGGTTGCTGCAGTTATTATTACAATGATATTTGGTGGAACACCTGTGGTTAGATTAACTGTTCTTGGTTTAAGAGGAGTGCCTGAAACAATTAGAGAGGCTGCAATCGCTTATGGTGCTTCTAAATGGTATTTGCTTAGAAAAGTAGATTTACCATTAGCAACTCCTTCTATATTAGCAGGAGTTAACCAAACAGTAATGTTAAGTTTAGCGATGGTAGTTGTAGCTTCATTAATTGGCGCTAAAGGATTAGGCCAAGATGTACTCGAGGCACTTCAATACGCTAATGTAGGACAAGGTATTTTAGCGGGTGTTGCGATATTATTTGTAGCTCTTATTCTTGATAGAGTTGTTCAAGGTAGAAAAAGAGTTTAAGCAAAATCAATGGAATACGCACTGTTAGGTTTTTTTACTGGCCTAAGTTTAATTTTAGCAATTGGTGCTCAAAATATTTTCGTAATTGAACAAGGTTTAAAAAAACAGCATGTATTTCTAGTTTGTTTAGTTTGCTCTGTTTCAGATTTGATATTAATTTTTGTTGGAATTTTTTTATTTCACTTTTTTAACCAATTTTTTAATTCATTAGTAGAATTTATTTTCAATCTTGTTTTGGTGGTTTTTTTAATTCATTTTATATATTCAAAAATAAAAACTCATTATAAAGAAGTTAATTTTCAAAGTAATATTAATGCAATATCAAAGATAAATATTTTCTTAAAAACTTTAGGGTTCACATATTTAAATCCACATGTTTACTCTGATACAGTTTTTATTCTTGGAAATTTCTCTAAGAATTACTTGTTAAACCAAAAATTGGCTTTTGGGATAGGAGCGTCTTTTGCTTCATTTTTGTTTTTCTTTACTTTGGGATATTTATCAAATTATTTATCCAAGTATGCCAATGACAAAAAAATATGGCAGGTAATAAATATTTTCATCGTAGCTTTTATGAGTTTTTTAGTTTTGTTTATTTTAAAGGAAATGATAATTAAGCTTTTATGAGTAATATTTTTGTAGATGATAAAGGAGAAGGCTTTCCATTTGTTTTAGTCCATGGATATCTGGGTTCTTCAGAGATGTGGTGCTTTCAAAAAGATTACTTTTCAAAAAATTTTAGAGTTATAGCTCCAGCTCTACCTGGTTTTGGTGAAAGTCATAATGCACAATCATTAAATTCTATTAATGCGATGGCTTTAAAAATAATTCAAATTTTAGATGAGAAAAAAATTGATAAATTTAATTTGATTGGACATTCAATGGGTGGAATGATTGTTCAAGAAATAACAAAATTAATTGGTGATAGAGTTAATAAATTAATCTGTTTTGCAACAGGATCTATTGGAGATATTCCAGGTAGATTTGAAACTATGGATCAAACAAGAGAAAAACTTAAGCGAGAAGGTACTGAAATGTCATTTTCAAGAGTTCCTCCTAAATGGTTTGTTAAAGGAGATAAAGATAAAAATTATTATTTATGTGCTAATGCAGTTAAAAATGTTTCATTAGAAACTGCTGACAATGCTTTACTCGCAATGAAAAATTGGAGAGGTATTGATAATTTAAAAAATATTAAAAATGACACTCTAATTATATGGGGTGATAAAGATATCTCCTATAATTTTGAACAGGTCGATACGTTAAATAAAAATATTAAGAATAGTCGACTAGAAATATTTGAAAATTGCAGTCACAATGTTCATTTAGAAGAACCAGATAGATTTAATAATCTGGTAAATGATTTTATTTCAGAATAATATTTTTATTTAATTTCTCTAATTTTTTAAAAGCGTTCTTAAATTTTTTATTTAAATGAAACTTTCCTGGAAAAATTATACATTTAATTTTTGCATTAACAGCAGAATTTAAACTTTCTTGAGAGTCTTCAATAGCTAAACAGTCCTTAGGTTTTAAATTAAGTTTTTTTAATGCAAGGAGATATATATCTGGATTTGGTTTTAAATTTTTTACCAACTCTGAATTTCCAATAAAACTTAAATTTTTTTGACTAATTGATTTTCTTAATGAGAAAAGAATAGAATTAATATTATTTTTTGAGGTAGAGGTTACAAAAGCTAATTTTATTTTTTCTTTATTACAAAGTCTAATTAAATTTTTAACACCTGGTCTTAATTTTAAATGATTTTTCTTTAAGTAATTGTTGAACAGTTTAGTTTTTAAATCTCTTAATTGCTTCGCATTAACTTTAATGCCTTTTGATTTTGCATATTCTGATATTCTATCGCTACCTCCTGATTTGTTTAGTAGTTTGATATATTCCTTTTTAGTCCAATACCAATCCAATTGTTTTTTTTTAAAAGCTTCATTAAAGGATTTTCTCTGAATTTCAGATGTTTCAACAAGTGTTCCAATGGAACCGAATAGCAAACCTTTGTAATATTTCTTCAACCTTTTACAGCTCCAGTAGTTAAACCACTGATAACTTGTCTTTGGAAGAACATTACCAACATAAACAATGGTGCCGTTGCAGAAACTACTGCTGAAACTGCCCACATTAGATTACCCTCATGTTGGTTAGTCCCTAAATAACTTTGTATCTTAGGAACCATCGTATGATTTTCTTGATTTAGAAGTAAAGCCGTTACTGTGAAATCATTGTAAGCAAGCATTAAACTAAATAATCCAGCAGTAATAACTCCAGGCCACATCACTGGCATTATAATATGTCTAAATGCTTGAAAATATGAACATCCATCAATCAACGCACTTTCATCAAGTTCTTTTGGAATTGTTTTAAAGAATGAATACAGTAACCATAAAGTAAATGGTTGATTAATAGCTACCAAAACGACAATAGTTGTTGGCAGTATTCCCCATATTTGTAATTCAAAAAATGGAAATAGATAACCGGATACTAAAGTTATATGTGGCATAGCTCTAAAGATTAAAGCTGCCATCAAAATCCAAAATGCATATTTCTCAGTTGATCTAGAAAGGGCGTAAGCTCCTAAAGTTCCTAAAAATAAAGAAATACTAACCACAAACACAGTAACGATAATGGTATTTTTGGAAGCTTTCCAAAATTCTCCCTCAAACCATGCCTCATGATAAGCATTTGTTGTAAATTTTGCTCCAGTTTCAATTAAGGTATTGAAAGCTGAAACAGCATACCACCAGTCTGACCTTGAGAAAAAGTCTGCTCTTACTTTAAATGATCCCCAAAAAGTCCAGATGAATGGAAAGCACGCAACTAACAGCCAAGAAATAATAAATATGGTATTAAATGTTTTTAAAGTATTTGATTTTTTATCTAAACCGTAATCCATATTTATCTCGCAGTTTTAAATTCTTTCCATGTTCTAACTAATACAGGGGCAAGCAAAATAGCTATTCCGATGATTGTCATCATCGATGTTGCTGCTGCTGAACCAAATAAAATTACTTCTTCATTAACTAAGTTGTCGTAAATTAACCATGAAAGAGATTGAGCGCTTCCTTCAGCACTAAAACCTATAATCGGTTCAAATACTCTAAAATTGTCCATCAATGATATTAAGGCAACAAATGTTACTACCGGGTAAATATGAGGGAGCACTATATGTTTAATTCTCTGAAATCTAGAAGCACCATCAATAATTGCAGCTTCAATTGGTTCTTGAGGAACTGTTTGAAGCGCAGCATAGAAAACTACAAATGCAAAAGGGGAGTGATGCCAAATTCCATATATAATAATTGTTATCCAAGTTAGAGTTTTAGAGGATTTCAAAGACAAATATGGATCATTCATTAAATTTTGAATATTAGCACCAATTATTCCTTGAGAGTCTATCATCCAAAATAATACTAAAGATCCAACTAGCGGAGTTACAATCATTGGTAAAATAGTACCAAAAATTAAAGGACCTCTAATTTTTCTTGAGATTGCGTTTAAGCTCAAAGCTATAATAAAACCTAACAACAAGACATTTGGAGTTACAAATATACAATAAGTTAATGTAAATATTAGTGCTTTGTAAAATGGTAGATTGGTTACTTGATCAACAAATTCACCAAAAGTTTCTGTTTCATTCCAAAATTTTTTTATTTCTTCTGTTGCTAAATGGTTTCTATCTATATACGTCCCAAAACCATTAAATTTTCCAAGAGGTTTTGCTTCTCTTATTTTAGTAGTTGCTTCATTATCGACTACAATTGAAACAGTACAGCCAAATGGATCACATTTTTTAACTTCTTTAACTACTTGATCATGCTGAGCGTAAAAAGATTGAACTCCTGTAGAAATGATAGGAAGCCCAATAAATAGGACCATTGCTAATCCTGTCGGTAAAAAAAACCAAAAAAAAGTTTTATTAGGCATGAAAATTTTAGTTAAGTGGGGATCAAGTCCCCACTTAAAGATTAGATTTTATAGAAAGCCTTGTTCTTTAGCTTTACTAGTGTAAGCAGCTTCAACATCTTTCAATGCTTGTTCAGCTGACTCTTTACCTTGTAAAAACTCAACAATCTCACTTCCTAATGCACCATGCATTAAACCCATTTGTGGTAACATTGGATATGGTTTTGCACCCATTTTTACAGCTTCAATTACACCAATAGATTTTGGTCCTGGAACAAATCCTTCTACTAACCAAACAGCTTGGTCAGCAGCATCAGCAACCATTTTCTTATTTGATGCAGCGTGCGCTAAAGCTCTAAATGTTGCTTCAGCATCAGCATCAGGTCTATTTTTTGCAAGTGTGAAACCATCCCACCATAAAGTTGCAGCTGGGATATTTCCACCAGCAACAGTAGCTGGACCTGTTAGTTTTGTAGCCTTAGTAATATTAGCATCACCTTCATCATCTAAAAGTGTACCTGATCTAGAAGCCCACAATGTCATTAATGCAACATTTCCTGCTTCCCATTCGACTTTAATAGCTTCACTATCATGTGTTAAATAATCTGGGTTACTTAATTCAGATAATTTTTTAAGCATGTTTAAAGTAGCTACACCTTTTGCGTTATTTACATTTGGTTCTGCACTTCCAGACTTAAAGAATTCACCACCATGACCAATGTACATGTTCACAAATTCCTCAGCTAAGTTCCAACCTGCTTTGTAAGCAGCAGCATATGGATATTGCATTTTTCCTGAAGCTCTAATTTTTTCAGAAGCAGCAACTACCTCTTCATATGTTTTTGGAACAGCTATACCAAGATCTTTTAAAACATCTTCTCTATAGTATAAGTGTTGTGTGTTAGCCATAAATGCTACAGCCATAACTTTTCCATCAATTGTGATCAATTGAGAGTCTTGAATTCCTTTTCCATATTTTTTAACAAGATCATCTAAAGGTCTTATTAAGTCTTGGTTCATTAAAGGAACGATTGAACTGTTTGCTGCAATTCTAGCTGAAAATTCAGATGGATTTGCAGTAAGAGCTGGCACTGCGATTTTATTGTGCTCAGATGAATGAGTCACTTTAAAATCTGCACTTCCTTTACATTGTTTAGAAGTTTCAACGAAAGTTCTTAATGCAGGAAAATCATTAGCCAAAATATTTATTGAACCACTTTTGATGTTACAATCTGCATAAGCAGAAGTTCCAAAAAGTAAAAACAATAAAGTAACTAGTATTTTTCTCATATGTTTTCTCTCTTTATATTTATTGTTAAATTATAATTTAAGTTCAAAAACTATATCTATTACGAAGTTTAAATTAAAGAGGAAATTAAATCACTTTTGACGCAAGTTCTGCGCCATGCACCAAAGACTCTAGCTTCTTATAAACAATATTTTCATCAACATTTCCAAAGCCAGCAAAGGTGCTAAAACCACAATCTGTTCCTGCTACCAGCTGATCTTTCTCAACGACTTTTGAATAAGTTAAAATTCTATTTTTTACAACCTCGGGATGTTCGACAAAGTTTGTGGTTGAGTCGATAACTCCAGGAGCAATTATTTTATCTTTTGGAATTTTTAAATTTTCAAAAATTTGCCACTCATGAGAATGTCTTGGATTTGACGACTCAATTAAGTAGGTTTGTATATTAGCCTTTAAAGCTATTGGCATAATTTTTTCTAGTGCAATGTCATGTAAATGAGGTCCCTCATAATTACCCCAGCAAATGTGCATTCTTATTTTAGAGCTATCAATATTACTAATGGCGTTGTTTAAACACTCTATTTGTTTTTCTGCTCTGATTAAAAATTCTTTTTCAGACAAATCCTTAAAAGTCATGTGTCTTGCAAGTGCTAAATCTGGACAATCTAACTGAAGTTTTAATCCATTTGATGTAATTTCTTCATATTCATCTTTCATCAGGTTAGATAAATTTTCTAAATATTCATCATCATTTTTATAAAATTTGTTGGGCAAGAAAGCTGAAATAACTCCTGGAGAAGCAGCATTCATGAACGCATCTTTATGATTATTTTTTTTTAAAGCTTGTTTAAAATTATTTATATCTTTTGTTAGGGAAGTTTTATCTTTAATTTTTAATTCACTTGTACAACAAGGTCTTGTGTAAGTAGGAGTACCGCCTGTTCTTGCAATTCTTTCTTTAAAAGATGGAAAGTCATCTAAATCTTTTGGTGCTTTTCTTTCACTCTCTCCTGAAAAGCCATCAATTCTATCTTTAACATAAGTTGCATAGCTAATCTTAGACATTTCACCATCACTAATATAGTCAATCCCAACATCTAATTGTTTTTTAACAATTTCATTTACATCTCTTTGAACAATTTCATCAAATTGATTTAAATCTATTTTTTCTTTTTGATCTTTCTTAAATAAAAGATCGGATAATTCATTAGATCTTGGTAAACTTCCAACATGTGTTGTTTTAATTTTACTCATAATTTATTTCATTAAAATTTGTTTCCAAATTGCAACCTCATCAAACAAAACCCATTCTCTTATAACATTTCCATCAATTATTTCTGCATGGTTTATACCCATTATAAAAATATTTTGATTTGATTTTTCTCCAAATTCTTCAGTGTCTTTAGAATGTTTACCTTCTAGAAACCATCTTATTGATGCTTTAGGATTTTTATCTACTTCTTCCAAATAACCAATGTGCTCTATAGAAAACTTTATATCGCTAAAAGTATTTTTCAAAGTATTCCAAAATTTGATTATATCCTCTCTCCCATGTCCAATTTTGTTTCCAGGCCAAAATATAGTTGCAGCTCTTGCATAATCAGAAAAATCATAATCATCTTTAAAGATATTTTTTAATGTTTTGGAGTATTTACCTCCAGCAGAATTATCAGGTACAATGCCTTGTTTGTAATCTGAATTCATCTCAGAGTTTGAATTAAACAATTGTTTTGCTTTATCAACACCACCTTCTTTATCTATAAGCATTTGAGCAAAATCTTTAGGTGTAAATCCTATTTGTCTTACCATTGCACCTTGATCACGAACAATCCATTCATCATAGACTTGATTGTTTTTGCATGCACAATCAGCAATTACTCTATAGTAAATATCTTTACCAGTTGGTTTGCCATACGAACCATCACCAAGATGTGTTCCTTTGCTTAAAATTCTATGAGATGAATGATAACCCTCATTATCATTTCCATTCCAAATCACATCTTCACCAAGCAATTGTCTGTTAGGAAATTCTTTTAATGTAGCATAAGTAGCATCAATTACAGGTTTGTTTCCATAGGTGACACCAAATGGTGATCTAACTGGAATATTATCGCTATAAAATTGAGCAATAGACTCAACATCTTTATTTTCCCAAATTTGTTTAGTTATTTTTAGTATGTAATCAGGAAAGTTTTTATATTTAGGATCAAAACCTTTCATTAGATTTGAGTTACACAATTTAAGTAACATTCCTCTTTTTCATCTATTTTAATATTAACGTTCGAATTAATTGGAATAGAAATTGTGTCTTTAGCATTTAAAACACACTGAAAATCATCAATCATTATTTCCCATTTTCCAGTTCTTGAGAACATTATTGTAGGTTTTTCAAATTTTAAATTGGTTATATGACCCTTACTAGATTTTAAGATCGAAAGATTAAATCCTGTATCTTGATTTATAACTGGTGAGAATTCTTTTTTTTCAAATTTGTTTCCAAGAATTTGAATTAAATTAATATTCTCATTTAATTTATTTTCATATTTTGAATTTTCATTACTTTTACAAATAAACTTTTCTAGTTGATCCAATTTATAGTTATCAAATTTTTTTATTTCCTCTTGAGAAATAGGCTCGAGAATTGTTTTTCCGTCTGGAATTTGATTAATAGATAAATCAATTAATGAATTATCATTTAATAGTGCCATACCAGTTTTTTTTGCTTTTTCTAAAACACTTGGAACCCAAGTTATAATTCCAGGATCATCTCCACCTAAAACAACAAAAATTAATCCTTCTTCATCACCAGCGTTTTCAAATGCTCTAAACATATTTGTTGGCATTGAAATTATGTCACCAGCATTCAAAATTGTTTCATCTTTTCCTTCTGCTCCCCAATAAAATCTCCATCTACCAGAATAAATAACAAATACTTCTGCAGTTGTATGACTATGTAGGCCCGAACCATTTTGGGGAAGTGCTGACACAGCGCCTAAATTAAAACTATGAGGCATAGCAATTTTTATAAATTGTTTGCTATCTTCAGCTACACCAGGTCCAACTATAGAATAATTTTTTCTTTCTTTATGCCCTTCAAGTTTTCCTTCCACAAAGGGTAGGGTGCTTGGAACCAGCTCATTAAACTTTGCTAACCTATTTTCCATATGTTTTTTTAATTGAATTATGATATTAACCCTACTTAAATTATTATAAATGCCAATACAACAATTTGATACAGGTTTAAAAGAACAGCAAGGTGTAAAAAAATTAGAAATTACACCTGAAGAAAATTTCAATAATAAAACAAAAGTAAGAGGCTACTTAAAAACAATTATAGAAGGTGGAATATCTAAATTAGATCAAAATATAGAAAATTATTTTGATAAAGATGTAAAAGTTAATTGTTTTCACCCTGTTAATGAATTTGAAGGTGCAAATACTTTTAAAGAAAAATTTTGGTTACCTCTATTTGAAGCTTTTCCTGACATTGAGAGAAGAGAGCAGATAGTCATTGGAGGTACATTTAGAGATAAAGTTCAGGTTGGATCAGTATCTATGCTTTCAGGCACATTCAAAAAACCTATTTTTGGAATAAAGCCAATTAATAAAATGGTAAATCTTAAATGCTGCGAAGTTCATGAATTGAAAAATGATAAAATAGTAGAAAGTTATATCTTAATTGATTTATTAGATTTGATATTTCAGACTGGCAAAAATCCAATTAAACCTTCAAGAGGTTCAGAAGGGAATTGGCTAAATCCAATTAATACTGATGGTGTAAATTATTTTGAAAAAGATATGAAAGTTTCTGAAGCAAGTTTAGACCAATCTTTAACAATGCAAAGAAGCTTGAATATAAAGCCAGAGTTGGAAACTAATTCAGATGAAGAATTAAAAGATAAATTAATAAATCATCCACAAAGTGAATTTTGGCATGATAAAATGATATGGTATGGGCCAAGTGGAATAGGTACTGGAAGAAACCTAGAAGGATTTGTTGATAATCATCAGTTACCATTTAGAAAAACTTTTAAAGAAAGAAATTATTGGAAACTGGGACACTACTGTGAACTTGGTGATGGAAACTTTTCAATGACTGCTGGCTGGCATAGCATACAAGCAGTTTATGGGTCAGATGATTGGTTAGGATACAAATCTGATAATCAAAAGGTAACTATGAGAGTTATGGATTTTTATCATCACCACGAAGGTAAAATTAGAGAAAACTGGGTACCTATAGACTTAATACATATACTTAAGCAAATAGGTATTGATGTTTTAGATTTAATTAAGGACTAATCTTTTAACTTATCCCACTCAGACATACCGCCTGTAATATTTTTAACGTTCTTAATTCCCATTTCTTTCATTGTTTTTGTAGCAAGGGTTCCTTGTCCACCTAGTCCACAAAACACAACATATTCTTTGTCAGGATTATTTTTAAAAGTATCGTTTTCAATAGGACTTCCTTCAGCTAAATAAAATTCTAGCAAACCTCTATCTAAATGCATTGCATTTCCAATAGTACCTTTAGAAAAACTTTCTTTATCTCTAACATCAATAAATTGAACGTTAGGATCGTTTAATTTCTTTTTAGCTTCTTCAGCAGTAATGTTTTCAATTTCATTGCTGACGCTCATTACTTCTTCAAATTTTTTCATGTTAAAACCTATTTAATAAATTGTTTAGTAACCGTATTTTTTCAATCTAACATCACCAGTTCTAGCATGAGCTTCCATTCCTTCATATCTTGAAAGTCTAGCAGCAGCTGCTCCAACAAGTTCAGTAGATTCTTTAGTCATTCTTTGGAAACTTAAAGTTTTGATAAATTTACCAACAAACAAACCACCCGTATATCTTCCAGCACCTTTAGTTGGAAGAATATGATTTGTTCCTGAACATTTATCACCATAAGCAACAGTTGTTTCTTCACCAATAAATAAAGAGCCATAATTTTTTAATCTTTTGTGGAACCACTCTAAGTTTTTAGTTTGAACTTCCAAGTGTTCAGGAGCATACTCATCACTAATTGTAGCCATTTCCTCGTCTGTATCACAAAGAACAACTTCTCCGTAATCTCTCCAAGCAGCTTCAGCATTAGTTCTTGGTAACTCAGGAAGATCAGCAATAAGTTCAGGCACTCTTTTAATTACCTTTTCTGCTAATTCTTTACTTGTTGTATAAAGCCAAGCTGGTGAATTGTATCCATGTTCTGCTTGACCAACTAAATCTACTGCAACAATTTCTGGATCTGCGTTTTCATCAGCAATAATTCCAATTTCTGTTGGACCTGCAAATAAATCAATACCTACTTTACCAAATAAAATTCTTTTAGCTTCAGCAACAAATTGGTTGCCTGGACCTACCAATATATCAGCAGGTGCATTTCCAAATAAACCATTTGTCATTGCAGCAATTGCTTGAACACCACCAAGGTTCATAATTACATCTGCACCACAAAGATCAGCTGTGTAAACAATAGTTGGATGAACCCCAACACCAGGTTTTGGAGAGCTACATACTAAAATATTTTTAACTCCAGCAACTTTAGCAGTTGTTACACTCATTACTGCAGATGCAATGTGAGCATATCTTCCAGCAGGCACATAACATCCGGCTGTATTAACAGGAATTAACCTTTGACCTGCATACAAACCTTCAGATAATTCAACTTCAAAATCTTGACCATAATTTTTTAATTGAGCTTCAGCAAACTTTCTTACTCTTTCATGAGCAAACTGGACATCATCTTTTGTTTTTTGATCTAAATTTTTTTTAATATCTTCAATTTTTTCTTTAGAGATAACTACTTCACCTTCATACTTATCAAATTTTTTTGAAAGCTCTTTACAACCTTCTTCTTTGCTTGTCTCAATATCTTTAAGAATATTTTCAACTATTTCTCTTGTTTTTGTATCATCAGTTGATGATGTTTTTGGTGATTTTTTTAAGTATGTAATTGCCATTTCTCTCCTTTTAAAATTTTAAGTTTTTTAAGTTAATTTTTTATAAAATTCAATTAATCATTTAGTCCAAAGCTACTACTGCCGCAGCTATAGATGCTAATCTTGCTTGCGCTTCATCAGATCTACTTGTTATTACAACTGGAACTTTTCCTCCTACTACAACTCCTGCAGCACATGAACCCATAAAATAAATCATCATTTTAACAAGAGCATTTCCAGTTTCAACGCTTGGAACCAATAATACATC
Organism: Candidatus Pelagibacter sp. HIMB1623; assembly: GCF_052047695.1. NCBI lineage: Bacteria > Pseudomonadati > Pseudomonadota > Alphaproteobacteria > Candidatus Pelagibacterales > Candidatus Pelagibacteraceae > Candidatus Pelagibacter > Candidatus Pelagibacter sp. HIMB1623. The sequence goes on along the minus strand of NZ_JBNAJN010000001.1, from coordinate 70,481 downwards.
TGCTTCTCCAGCAACTAAATTTTTAATACCTTTAATACCAGCAGATTTTTTTGAAATACTATTATCAAATGCCAAAGGTCCAAATACATCTGCGTTTAAATTTTCTTCTTTAGCAAGTTTTGATATTTCAGCAGCTTCAATTGAACTTGGTACACTTTCTAAAACTTCTTCTGTTGCAGACAATACAGATACCTTTGGTCTTTCAATTCCAATACGATTTGAAAAATTTATTACATTTTTTAAAATATGCATTTTGGTTTTAACATTTGGTAAAACATTTAAAGCACCATCAGTTATTATTAATGGCTTATCATCTTTTCCAATAGTCATATGCCAGATATGACTTAATCTAGTTTTGCCTAATAAATTGTATTCTCGTTTTAATACTTCTTTCATAAGTACATCGGTATGAATATGTCCTTTAACAATTATTTTAACTTTACCCTCACTTGCAAGTTTAGCTGCAATTTTTGCTGTATTGTTTTCAACTGGCTCATGAATAAGTTCGTATTTTGATATATCCCAACCAAGATCTTCAGCACATTTTTGTATTTCAACTTCATGACCAATAAAAACTGGTTCAATTAAATTTTCATTTACAGCATCTTGAACAGATAACATGGGTAAGGGTTTACCAGCATTTACAACTGCAACTCTTACTCCTTTTTTACTATGAGCTATATCTAATAGTTTATTTGGACAGATAATTTCTTTATTTGAAAGCATAATATTAGTCGTTAAGAATTTTTACTTCTTGCTCATTTATACTCAAGAAAACTTCTTCTCCAACTTTAAAAATGTCATTTGTATCACCAGATACAACATACAATTTACCAACTTTAGAATTTAAAATATATTGATAACTACTGCCCACAAAAGATGCATTATTTACAGTCGCATGAATACAGTTATCACCTTTATTTCTATCAATTGATATTTTTTCTGGTCTTAATGCAACAGAAATATCTCCATCTAACTCGTTGTTACTTTGAATTTTGATATTCATTTCAGCTATTTTGATATCAAATGAATTTGAATTTTTATTTATTACCTCAGCTTTCACAACATTTGCATCACCAATAAAGTTTGCAACAAATTTGTTTCTAGGAAAATTATAAAGATCTTTTGGACTACCTTCTTGAGCAATTACTGCATTGTTCATTACAATTACTTTGTCTGAAATAGCCAAAGCTTCTTCTTGATCATGTGTTACGTAAATAGTTGTTACCCCCAACTTTTGTTGGATTTCCCTAATATCTTCTCTCACCTGTCTTCTTAATTTTGCATCCAAGTTTGAAAGAGGCTCATCAAATAGAAGTACTTTTGGCTCCAACACAATCGCTCTTGCAACAGCAACTCTTTGTTGTTGTCCTCCAGATAATTCTGAAGGCATTCTATTTTCATATCCCTCAAGATTTACTAGTTTTAATGTTTCTAATGATTTTTGAACGTATTCCTCTTTATTTACATTGATCATTTTTAAGCCATAAGAAACATTTTCCAATACACTCATGTGTGGAAATAAAGCGTAAGATTGAAATACCATAGATACATCTCTATCTGTTGCAGGTAGTAATGTTACGTCCTCATCATCAACTAAAATTTTTCCACTTGTAGCTCTTTCAAGACCTGCAATAATCCTCAGTGAAGTTGTTTTTCCACATCCAGAAGGACCAAGTAAGGTTGTTAAAGTTCCAGCTTCAAATTTACAACTAACATTATCAACAGCTGTAGTTTCGTTAAATTTCTTTGTAATATTTTCAAACTTTACTTCAGCTTTTTTCATTATCTAAATTCCCTGTAAAATTGATGAGTTTTGATCTCTTCTTCCTAGTTTACGTTTTCCTATTATTAATTGCATTAACATAATTGTAAACAACATTACTACAATTAAAGCAGATGAATATACTATCGCTAAACCATAGTCATTATTTTCTAATCTTCCTAAAATATAAGATACTGCTAGGTCGTAATTTGCACTGACCAAGAATATAACAGCACTAATTGCTGTCATTGCTCTTACAAAACTAAATACTAATGAAGCAGTAATTGCTGGTTTAAGCAATGGAAGAATTATATTTCTAAAAGTTTGAGCACTTGATGCATTTAAAGTTGAAGAAGCTTCATCTAAATGAGGATCGAGTTGATTCATGGCAGCTATTCCAGCTCTGACCCCAACTGGCATATTTCTAAATACAAATGCAATTACTAAAATTATTCCTGTACCTGTTAGCTCTAAAGGTGGAACGTTAAAAGCAAAAACATAACTAACACCAATAACACTACCAGGTATTGCAAAACTTAACATGGTACCAAATTCGAAAGCATTTTTACCTTTAAATCTATGTCTTGTTAAAAGATACGCAGTTAAAATTCCTATTGCAGCAGTTGGTAAAGATGAAATCAAAGCAATTGTAAATGTTGTATTAAATGAGTTCCATGCAGTTCCTGTCCACAAGAAGCCTCTGTCTTCTACCCATTCAACACTAAAGGCTTCAATATAATGTTTTAAAGTAAAGCTATGATCAATGCCCCACATCTCCACAAATCCACCAAACATAATCATGACGTAGATAATAAAAGTTAGTAAAGCCCATGGAAGTACTGTTGAATAAATGACCCATTTTGTTTTATTTGGTAGCTCAGGATGAACACCGCTATCTCCTTTACCTGAAATTGAAATATAAGATTTTTTTCCTAACCACTGATTTTGAAGATAAAAAACAACTAAAACAACAGACAATAAAATCATTGCAAGTATTGCTGCTTTAGTTTCATCATATTGTGCACCTACAATTGCAAAAAATATTTCAGTAGACAAAACATCATATTCAGCTCCAAGCACTAATGGGTTTCCAAAGTCTGCTAAACTTTCAATAAACCCAAGTAAAAATGCGTTTGCAATTCCTGGTCTCATTAAAGGTAATGTAACAGTTTTAAAGACTTGCCATTTAGAAGCCCTTAATGTTTGTGATGCCTCTTCCATTGATGGACTGACACTTTCAACAACTCCAATTAAAACTAAAAATGCAATAGGTGTGAAAGCAAGAGTTTGTGCAAACCAAATCCCTGGCAAACCATAAATCCATCTTGAAGGTTCGATATCAAATCCCCATTCAAGAAATGAACTTACAACACCGGTTCTTCCAAATAAAATTATGATAGCTAAACCAATTACAAATGGAGGAGTAATAATTGGTAAAACAGATAATATTCTTACTGTTTTTTTAAATTTAAAACTGGTTCTTGCTATTAAAAGTGCAAAACCTAAACCTAAAATTGTCGATGAAAAAGCTGTAAGGGTACCCATGGTAATAGTGTTCCAAAAAACACCACAAGCATAATCACTGTATAAACAATCTAATCCCCATATCCCTTTGTTAAAAATCTTTTCTGAAAAATTACTTATTTCGTAACCACCTTCAGTTCCCTTAAAGGCCACACCAAACATTCTAAATATTGGAAAAAATACAAAAGTAGATACTAAAATAATTATACTTCCAATACTTCCTACAATAAAATTATCTCCATTTAACCAACCACGAGAAGCAAGACCATGAGTAATATAAAAAATAAAAGCACAACATGTTAATACTGCACCTGAACCCATTCCATATTGATTTTCTACATCTCCAAAAATTGATTGGAATATTTCATAATTCCATCCTCTGATCCCAACTGAGAACCCTTGTAAGAAAAAATAAAAAAAACCAAATAAACCTGAGTACAAAAATATTTTTGAATACAGAGGATTGGTTTGATTTAATTTAACTGTGGTTAAAGGTAGAAATAATGGAAAGATTAATGGGAATAACCAATATTTTTTATTTATAAAAACTTGAGGTAGGGCAGAGCCGTAATCTTCTAAAGAATACTCTAAAATCCAATTGATTGAGAAAAACCCGTCACCTGTTACATACCATGGGAAGATAAAAAAACCTACTCCACCTATAAGTATCCAACAAATGACGAGCCCTCTCATTAATTCCTTAAATTATCTAGGAATTACAGATACGTCTTTATCCCACTTAGATAACAGACTCGCTCTTGTTGATTTGTCTCCATAAACTTTAAAATTGTAATCAATCAAGTTTATAGTTGATAAATCTGGAGCATCAGGATCAGCTTTTGCTTTAGTATTAGATGGTACTTGCAAAGATTTTCCTGAAGTGAACACCATAGTTTGTATTGCAGGACTTAATGCCCAGTCATAAAACTTTTTAGCTTCCTTCATATTTCTTGCACCAGCAATAATACTCATTGATCCAACTTCATAACCAGTTCCTTCTTCAGGAGAAACAGTTACTACAGGTAAACCTTTCTTAGTTTGTTTCACACCATCGTGTTGGAAACAAATACCAATTAAGTTTTCACCTCTTCCAGTTGCTTTAATTGGAGCAGAACCTGATTTAGTGTAAGTATTTATATTTGCATGAAGTTTCTTCATGTAATCCCAACCCTTATCTTCTCCAAAAATTTGAAGAATTGTAGCTAAGGTTGTGTAAGCAGTTCCAGATGAATTTGGATTTGCTACTTGGATTTCACCTTTGTAGATTGGTTTTGTTAAATCCATCCATGATTTAGGAGCTGGAAGACCTTTTTTTGCTAAAAGATCTTTGTTGTATCCAAAACCTAATGCACCAACATAAATTCCTACAGATTTATAGTTAGCATTTTTTGCTTGGTTTTGAGCTGCTGGTAATAAATCATCAAAGTGTTTTGATTTATATTCTTCAGTTAAATTTTCCTGAGCAGCTGTTAAGTGTGGATCACCTGTTCCACCAAACCAAACATCTCCTTTTGGATTAGAGGCCTCTGCTTTAATTTTAGCAAAAGTTTCTCCACTACTTGCTCTTGTCATAGCAACTTTTGTGCCTGTTTCTTTTTCATATGCTTGTTCAAGCATTTCACAAACATCAATTTCAACGCTGCAATATAAAGTTAATTTTGCAGCAGAAGCTTTGTTTGTTAACCCAAACATTGTTAATGAAAAAAGAAGGACGATAGAAGCTATCTTAATTAGATTTTTCATAATTTCCTCTTTAAGTTAGTTTTTATGAAATAAATAATAATTAGAAATAAATGTCACTAGTTATATTGACCAATTCACCTTCAGGTTTAATTTTTATTTTAGTTATTAAATTTGTAAGAATGGTATAAGTTTAAACAATCGTTCATATGGAAATAGTTACAAAAATTGCGCCATTAGCTTTAGCTTTAATTATGTTAGGCCTTGGACTTGGTTTATCTGTAAAAGATTTTACGAGAGTAATTAGAAATCCTAAAGATTTTTTAATTGGAATAACTTGCCAATTAATACTCTTACCAATTGTAGCATACATATTAGTTTTAATTTTAAGATTACCAATTGAAATAGCTTTAGGTTTAATGATTATAGCTGCTGCACCAGGAGGTGTTACATCAAATGTTCTTACTAAGTTTGCAGATGGAGATGTAGCTTTATCAATTTCTTTAACAGCTGTTGGAAGTTTAATTAGTATTATTTCAGTTCCATTTATAGTTTTTACCTCAGCTGGAATGCTAGGGGTTACTGAAATGTCTACAGATATTACTATGACCGGGATTGCATTAAAAATGGCTTTAGTTATAACTGTTCCAGTAATTATAGGAATGGTCATAAGAGGATTTGCAGAAAATTTTATCTCTTCAAATATTAATATCGTCAATAGAACTACTAGTTTATTGTTTGTTATTGTATTTGCAGCGATATGGATTGAAGAAAGAGAAAATATTTTTAATTATTTAGCTCAAGCAGGAATAGCAGTTTTAATCTTAAATATAGTGATGATGATTTTAGCTTTTTATATTGCGAAAGCTTTTGCAACTGGAATTGCTCAAAGAAAATGTATTTCGTTAGAGTGTGGTCTTCAAAATGGAACTTTAGCAGTATTTGTAGCAACCCAAATTTTTAATGACGTTGCTTACATGATACCAACAGCTGCTTATGCTTTAGTGATGTATATTACAGGATTTATTTTTATATATATTTTAAGAAGATCTAATTAATAGAAGCTTTATTTAAGATTTTATAAATTAGTACTGAGACATCTTTAACCGTTCGTTCTTGCATTTTCTGGGTATTTGAAAAAACTTTTTTTTCAATATTCAGTGAAATTAATTTTTTTTGATCAATCTTAGCATATCCTTGTTTAATCAAACTATTTACTTTCCTAACAACTGTTGGTCTTGGGATACCAGTTATGTCTGATATTGACATAGAATTTAAACCAACTTTATCTGCGTGAGAAATTCTATTTCTCCATTTTTCAATATCTATATCCTGAATAATTAAATCTTTATTTGATGATGCATTAGAAATTATAAGTAAAGCTATACTTAATGTTTCTAAATCGCCTAATATTTTTCTCCATCTGAAATAGTAAGAAAAAATAAATTTATAAAATTCGTACCAACAAAATGAGAAATTTTTCTTAATTGTGTCTGATATTTCTTCAGAAGAAAAAAAGTTTGGAATTTTATTTTCTTGTTTTAAAATTTTTGAGGAAATTGATACTAAATACGATATATTTTTTAATGCACTTTCTGGCCGTACTGTTTCATAAGCAGTTCTATCAATAAAAATTTTTTTTCTTGATCTTTTAAGCACTCCTAGTTTTTCTAATATAATAATTTTTCTTCTTACACTTTCTTTGGGTATTTCAAGAGCCTCTGATATTTCAATAATTTTAATTTCCTCAATTTCTAAAGTTTTGTCCTGATAAAATGTATTGTAATCAACCTGAATTCCATTTTTTCTATAAAATTTAAAATCATTATTAACCAAATAGATCAAGATCATGTACATTTCTATGTCTTTGAAATTTGAATAAGCGTTGATTATCCATTCAGATACAAATTTATAAAAAGCAGGAACAAAATTATTAAATTTTTTATTGATTGCTGATGTCACTTTTTTTTCATCTAGTGCGTCAGATATGCTTGGTAGTATGCTCATAATTTAAAAAAACCCAATATGGACAATACATAAATCAGAGTCAACCCATTTTGGACATTCCTAATATGTAATAATGTAAATACTAATGATTAGATAATTTTATATTAAAAAAATTATGAGTACAGAAAGCTTAAACAGAACATTTGCTAAAATCGATAACCCCTCTGATTTATCTGAAACTGTTAAGACAGTTGATGTAAATGTTCTAAAGCAAAGACTTATTAGTGAAAAAAAGAAAGAGAAGGTAAAAAGAACAATTATCCTATCTTCTGTTGTTGCTTCTTTAGGTGTTATTAGTTTTTTAACTTATTAAAATTTCTAAATCTTTTTTGATTAAATCTGGAATGTTTATTTCTTTTTTAAGATTTTGTTTGTAACGATTAAATTTATTTTGTCCTGGATACATTATTTCTTTAACACCTTTAATTTTAGGAAGTTTTTTAATTGTTTTAATATTGTCTTTAATTCTTTGATTATAATTTTTTTGAAATAAGTTTGCTTTAAACGTTATAAACAAATGACCTATATTTTGTGGTCCTGAAAAGTCATCAAAAGGATCTTTAACTTGACCTGCGTGATTTCCTCCTGTTAATACTCCACTTAAAATATCAACCATCCAAGCAAGTCCCGAACCTCTAAAACCAGCAATAGGTAATTGAACTCCTGCTAATGCTTTTTTTGCATCAGTAGTCGGTTTTCCAAATTTATCTAAGGCCACACCAGCTGGAATTGTTTGATTGTTTCTTGCTGCAACTCTAATTTTACCTCTGTTTATCATTGAGATTGAGGTATCTAAAATAAAAGGAATTTTAGAACCAGTAGGGGTGCCAAAACAAATTGGATTAGTTCCAAATAAAGTTTTTAATGCACCATGAGGAGCAACTGCTGGAGGAGCATTTGTATAAATCATTGTTATTAAATTTTTCTTAACTGCTTGTTCTGCGTAATAACCTGATAAACCATAGTGACCACTATTTTTAACTGCCACCATTCCTATCCCAGTTTTTTGTGCATGTTTAATTGCAGTTTTTATTCCAAGATCAGCAGCAACAAATCCAATACTATTATTTGCATCAATATGAGAAATAGAAGATGAAATTTTCTTAACTTTTATTCTTGGTTTTGGATTAATTAATTTTTTAGAAATTCGATCACAGTACATTTTAAGTCTTGATAAACCATGACCATAAGCTCCAACTAACTCTGCATTTATTAAAGCATTAGCAGAAATTAAAGCATGTTCTTTACTTAAACCAAATTTTTGAAAAATTTTAATTACTTGATTTTTTAACAAAGGAGTTTTCATTTATCCTTTTCCACGCCATGGAATAGTTTTATCAATTATCTTTCTTAAAGTTACATCGAACAATAAACCAAGAAGACCCATAATAAATATCGTTATCCAAATAACTTCGTATTGGAAGTATTTTTTAGCAACATTTTCAACGAAACCAATACCAGTTGTTCCAGCTAAAAATTCTGCTGCAACCAATGTTCCCCAGCACATACCAACCGCAACTCTTATTCCTGTTAGAATTTCTGGAAGAGAATTTGGGAAAATTACATATCTTAAGATTTGTTTTTTTGTAGCTCCTAATGAGTGAGCAGCATGAATTTTTGATAATTGAGTTCCTGATGCTCCAGCTCTTGCTGAAATAATCATAATAGACAAAGATACCATAAATAATAAAAATATTTTTCCAGAGTTATCAATTCCAAGTACAGAAATAATTAATGGAGCCCAAGCAAGTGGGGGAACTGGTCTATAAAGTTCAATTAATGGATCAAAGAAACCTTTTGCAAATCTATTAAGACCCATAAATAATCCTAATGGAACACCAATAATAATTCCGAACACTAATCCTAAAAATACCCGCATAAAAGAGTCCCAGATATGCCCATATGGAACAGGAACTTTGAATAATTTAAAGTCACCAGTAACAACTTTTAAAACATTGCTTTTAAAGTTCTCTTTAACTATTCCATCTTTTGTATGAACTGGATACTCACCAGGTAAGATATCAGCTATCCAATCTGGTAAAACGAAGCCAATCATTTTACTTACATCAACCATTTCAATCCATAAAAGAGGAACATTTTTGTATCCAACACTTGGTTTGGACATCAAGACAAACTTATTAAATGTATCAGATGGTTTTGGTAACCATCTACCAGAACCTTGTTCTGAACAAGTAGGTCCACTAGCTACAATTGTTCCAGCAGGAAATAAAAGTATATCGATTAATCTTAATCCAGCTTGTTCTTTATTTTGTAACTCATCAAACTCAATAATTGCTGCTTGCATTTCATTTAATGCATTAGGAGGGTAGATACTTGCAAATTCTATTCTTCTTGCAATTTTAACTATATTTTTTGCATAATCAGATGCAATCTCCTCACTATCATCTAAACCTTTTCTGTAAGCTTTAATGTCATCTTTAAGTTGTTTAATTGAGCTTTTGAAAGGTGGATTATGATTTTTTAATTTAAAAAACTTGTCGTCAATTTTTTTTAATTCTGCTGCAGCTGCATGAAATTTTAAACCTTTATTTGTTTGAGGTGCAGTTGGTATTTCAATTGTATTTTCAATAGAACCACTTCCAGCGTCTATTGTAGTAATTCCCCAACCACCTTGTTCATCAATAAGTTTTTGCCTTTCAGTTTTTTGAGCATCTGTCTCAAAAGGATAATCTTTCTTTTGAAAGTTAGAACTAAGAAGTTTTATTTCCTCTGTTATTTCTTGGAGTTTAATTTTGGTATCCATTTCCATTAACTCTTCACTTGTTAAAAGTGGAATTAATTTGGAAGTTCTATCAATGTAGCTTACAAGAATTGTTTTTTGTTGATCATTCAGATCAGGAGATCCATTTATCTCATTTGCAATTTTTGTAAGATTTTTATTTTCAATTTTAATAATGGATGTACTTTTGAATTCTCTCTCTTCAATAGGGAATTGATATTTTAAACCTAATAACGACTCATTGATTTTAGCAACCTGACATAATTCATTTGCTGATTTTGGATAAAAACCTTTTGCAATATCCCATGAATAATAAAGCCATAGCATCAAGATTGCACTACTTCCAACAATTACCCAGTGCGTTCCACCTTTAGCTCTTTCTGGATTTCCAAAAACAGCATCTACTTTTTCAGTTCTGATTAATCTTCTTCCATAAAGAATACATCCAATAACTGAAACGATAATTAGTATTGTTACAAATTGGGTTAACATTAATTATCTTTCCCCATTATCTCTTCTTCCATATTCCAGATCATGGATAAAATTTCTTCTCTAGTAGATGAAAATTCTTTATTTTTTTTAATTTCTCTTAGATCTTGAGTAAGACCCATTTCAGCAAATGGAAGATTGTACTCTTTATGTATTCTTCCAGGTCTTGGTGCCATTACATATAATCTTTCACCAAGTAAAAGAGCTTCTTCAACAGAGTGAGTAATTAAAATAATAGTTTTTCCTGTTTCTTTCCAAATTTTTAAAACTAATGATTGCATCTTTTCTCTTGTTAATGCATCTAAAGCACCCAATGGTTCATCCATTAAAATTAAATCAGGATCATTGATCAAACATCTTGCAAGAGCAACTCTTTGCTGCATACCACCTGATAATTGATAAGTAGGCGTGTTACCAAATCCTTTTAAACCAACTATATCTAACCATTCTTCAACTTTTTTTGCTGTTACTTCTGGATCTTCTTTTTTCATACGAAGACCAAAGTTGACGTTTTCAGCAACTGTTAACCACTCAAATAAAGCACCTTGTTGAAATACCATTCCTCTTTCAACACCAGGCCCATCTATTTCATTATTATTTAAAGTAATTTTTCCTGAAGTAGGTCTTAAAAATCCTGCGGTAATATTTAATAAAGTTGTTTTTCCACACCCAGATGGGCCAAGAACAGTAAGTAGTTCTCCTTTTTTTAAAGTAAAACTAACATCTTTTAATGCATGAACTGTTTCTCCTTTTGGAGTTTTAAAAATCATGTTTAGATTTTGAGAAACAAGATCACTCATAGCGCCCTTATATTAGAAATTTTTTAAAAAAAATAGGCACTAATTTTTTAAATCAGTGCCTATTTAAAAAGTTTTAAACCTTTAAAATTACAAAGGTAAGAAACTTGTGTCTACGTTACCAGATGGAGTTCCCATTCCTTTTAAGAAACCATCTAAGTTTCCGCTCTCCATAGAAGCTTTAGTTTCTTCTGGAGTTAAGAATTTAAATCCACTTAAAGTTTCTTTCATATCAGCAACTTTCATTTCAGAAGCTTTTGCCATAGAATTCATATCAGATTTACCTGCTCTGTATCTATCGTTTGCTTCGTGAGTTACTTCTATGAAAGTTCTTAACATTCCTGGATTTTCTTTCATGAATTTATCTGTAACAGATGTGATATCTATACCTAAGATACCAGCAGCTCTTGCTTCATCTACAGTTAATAATCTTGAACCAACTGCAGTTGCTGCTTTAATAGAGTTACCACCAAATAAACATGCCATTACAACATCACCGCTTACTAATGCAGCAGCACCTTCTTCTGGGTCCATTTGAATGATATCCATTTTACCTCTGTCAGCACCAACAACTTTCATACTTTCATCAAAAACGTATTCAGCCATTGTTCCAAGCGGAACAGCAACTTTTTTACCTTCTAATTCAGTAGCGTTAGCTTTTGTAATTCCAGATGCATTTGAAGTTACACAAGTTGTTCCACCCATTCCGTATTCCATTGCGATATCAACTAATTTGATTGGCGCGTTAGATTTTACAGCGTTAATGAAAGGTACTAAACCTTGTGAGTAAGAAATATCAATATCTCCTGCTAACATTGCATCAGTCATAGCTCCACCGTTAGTGAAGTTTGTCCACTTAACTGGTACACCAAGAGCTTTTGCAAAATTTTTCTTCTGCATGTCCTCTAGATTTGGACTTGGCCATTCTAGAAAGTATGCAACTCTAACCTCATTAGCTGCAGAGTTTGCAACTGAAATTGAAAGGTTAAGAGCAAAAATAGATCCTAGAATAAAACTTAGTATTTTTTTCATTTATTCCCCTATGTTAATTTAATTAAATTATCTTTATTTAAATTCAATTTTGAGCACTTGTAAAACAAAAAAAATAATTCAATTAAAAGTTGTATACTTATGACGCATCATTTTGGGTGGTCAAAATATTTCTAGAAATCAAATTGATTTAGTCTAATAGTTGAGAATATTTATAACAGCTAATTAAAGAGAGAAAAAAATTTATGAGCTCAGAGACAAGAACTTCAGTTCCAAATTCATTAAATGAACATTGGATGCCGTTTACATCGAATAAAGACTTTAAAGCAAACCCAAGATTAATTACCGAAGCAAAAGGAGTTTATTTAAAAACTCACCATGGAAAAACACAAATTGATGCGAGCTCAGGATTATTTTGTAATCCATTAGGACATGGAAGAAGAGAAATTACAGAAGCAGTTACTAAACAATTAGAAACTTTAGATTACGCGCAACCATTCCAACAAGGTTTTGGTGGTTCATTTGAATTAGCTACAAAAATTTCAAAACACACTCCAGGTGATTTAAACAAAATGTTTTTTACTATTTGTGGATCGACTGCGGTTGAAACTGCAATTAAAATTGCAATTGCTTATCATAGAGCAAAAGGAAACGCTCATAGATTTAGATTTGTTGGACGTGAACGAGGTTATCACGGAATGAATATCGGATGTGTTTCAGTTGGTGGAATGATTAATAATGTTAAAACATTTGCAAGTATCTTGATGCCAGGTGTCCAACACATGAGACATACACATTTGCCAGAACACAAATTTGTTAGTGGTCAACCTGAAACAGGAGGAGATCTTGCAGATGATTTAGAGAGAATTGCAAGTAACTTTGGACCAGAAAATATTGCAGCTTGTATAGTAGAACCAATTGCTGGATCTACTGGAACTTTAGTTCCACCAAAAGGATATTTACAAAAACTAAGAGAGATTTGTGACAAGCATGGAATACTTTTAATTTTTGATGAAGTAATTACAGGTTGGGGCAGAACTGGTTCAGCTTTTGCAAGTCATGAATTTGGTGTTACTCCAGATTTAATGACTATGGCTAAAGCAACTACCAACGGCGTTGTTCCTATGGGTGTTGTTGCATGTAAAGATGAAATTTATGATGCTGTAATGGATGCTTCACCAATGGGATCTGTTGAGTTATTTCATGGTTACACTTATTCAGGAATTCCAGTTGCAGTAGCAGCAGGTTTAGCAGTTCAAGATATTTTTGAAAAAGAAGATATATTTAATAGAGCAAAAAATTTAGCACCTTATTTTCAAAAAGGATTATTTTCTCTTCAAGATTTAGAGTCTGTTGAGAATATAAGAGGTTATGGAATGATGGGTGGTATTGACATGAAAATGAATACTAAACCAGGTAAAGCAGGTTATGAATGTTTTAAAGCTTGTTATGAAGCAGGAGTAAACTTTAAAGCAACTGGTGACTGTCTAATTATTGCCCCTCAATTTATATGTGAAGAAAAACATATAGATGAGATTATTGATAAACTTAGAACAGGTATTACAAATTATCAAAAAAACCAAAAGAACTAATTAGTTTTTTAAAAGACATGGAGAGTGCTTATGAAGATAGGCGTACCTAAGGAGATAAAACCACAAGAAAATAGAATAGGTTTAACACCAGAGAGTGTTAAAACTTTAGTTTCTGAAGGTCACGAAGTTATTGTTGAAAACAACGGTGGTTTTGAAGCTGGATTTGAAAATGATCAATATACAAATGCAGGTGCAAAAATAGCAAGCACCGCATCTGATATTTTTAATGATGCGGATATAATTGTAAAAGTTAAAGAGCCTCAAAAAGTTGAGGTTGATATGATTAGAGAAAATCAAATTGTCTATACATATCTTCACTTAGCAGCTGCAAAGGAATTAACTGAAGGGTTAATTAAATCAAAGAGTGTTAATATAGCTTACGAAACAGTAACAGATGATAACGGAAGATTACCATTGTTAGCTCCAATGAGTGCTGTTGCTGGTAGAATGTCAGTACAAGCTGGAGCTCATTGTTTAGAAAAAAATCAAAAGGGAAGAGGACTTTTATTGGGAGGTGCTCCTGGAGTAGTCGGTGGAACTGTGGTTATTTTAGGTGGTGGTGTCGTAGGTGAAAATGCAGCAGTTATCGCAACAGGTATGCAAGCCAAAGTTCATATCGTTGATAAATCAGAAGCTAGATTAAAACAATTAGTTGAGATGTTTGGTGACAAAATTATTCCAGAGCAAAGTGATAAAATTGATCTTCCAAAATTAGTTTCTGAAGCAGACTTATTAGTTGGTGGAGTTTTAATTCCAGGTGCGGAGGCTCCTAAATTAGTTACTAAAGATATGATTAAAAGTATGAAAAGAGGTTCTGTTATTGTTGATGTTGCAATTGACCAAGGAGGATGTGTTGAGACAAGTAAACCAACTACTCATGGAGATCCTACATATATTGTAAATGATGTTGTTCATTATTGTGTAGCAAATATGCCAGGTGGAGTTCCAAGAACTTCAACTTTAGCTTTAAATAATGCAACGTTACCTTTTTTAGTTAAGCTCGCAAATAAAGGTTATCAAAAAGCTTTAAGTGAGGATAAAAATTTTTTAGCAGGGTTAAACGTTTATAAAGGTCATGTAACCTATAAAGCAGTAGCAGATGTCTTTGGTCATGAGTTTTTAGATCCTGTTAAGGCGTTAAATTCTTAAAACAAATTTTAGACAATTCTGAACTACTAATTTTTAATTAAATAGTTTTTTAAATAGATCTTTTAATTTAGCTTTATTTTCGTATCCCATTCCAATGAATTTTGGAAAGGTAACATAGCTATTTTCAACCAATGAATCATCTGGAAATCCTCCAAATGGTTGAAATAAACTTGGATAAATTTCATTTCCACCAAGATTCAGACCTGCTGCAATATTACAAGAAATTTGATGACCTCCATGAGGTACTACTCTTGTAGAGCTCCAATTATTTTCTTCCATCATTTTGAGTGTTCTTAAATATTCAACAAGACCATAACTTAAAGAACAGTCAAATTGCAACCAATCAATATCTTTTCTCATTCCGCCATATCGAATTAAATTTCTAGCATCTTGCATAGAAAATAAATTTTCACCTGTTGCAATTCCATTTTTATAAGCTTCTGACAATTTAGAATTAAGTTCGTAATCTAATGGGTCACCTGCTTCTTCATACCATTTCAAATTATAACCCTCTATTGCTTTTCCATATTCAATTGCTGTTTTAAGATCAAATCTTCCATTTGCATCAACACATAAATTTTTTCCATCACCAACAATTTTTAATACACTTTCAATTCTGTTTAGATCATCTTTTAATGATGCTCCTCCAATTTTCATTTTAACAGTTGAATATCCTAAATCTAAATAACTTTTCATCTCATCCTGAAGCATCTGAATATCTTTTCCTGGATAATAATAACCACCAGCAGCATAGACAAAAATTTTATTAGTAAAATTTCCATCACCATACTTTTTCGCTAAATGTTCATACAACGGCAGTCTTTCAATTTTCGAAACCACATCCCATACAGCCATATCAATAGTACCAACCGCTGTACTTCTTTCACCATGACCTCCAGGTTTTTCATTTTGCATTAAAACTTTCCAAATTTTTTCAGGACTAAAATTGGTACCCTCATCATTTAATAATTCTTTTTCTTCAGCTTCTTTAAGTCTTGGAATAAATCTTTTAGTTAGCAATTCACTTACAGCATATCTTCCATTTGAGTGAAATCCGTACCCAACAACATTTTCTCCATCAATTTTTACGTCTGTTTTGATAGCAACAACACTACAGTCCATTTTGGCAAAACTGATATATGCATTTTTGATTTCTGAGCTAATGGGAACAATTTTTTCTTGGATATCTATTATTTTCATTTTTATTTAATCAATTTATAAACATTTCTCAGTTTCTTATAAGCCAAATTTTAATCGCATTGACAATGGTTAAGGATTAATTAGTTTAAATATTCTTAAATTTTAATAATTAACATAAGGAAATAAATGAAATTAAATACATTTTTTAAAAAGTTCCTTGCTGTAATATCACTATTAGCTTTAACGTTTACTAGTGCTAATGCAGGAGTAACTAATATAATTCCATTTGGACCTGGCGGTGAATCTGATGTGACTGCTAGAATGCAACAACCATATTATAAAGATATTTATAATGATGACATTGTTGTTCAATACAAACCAGGTGGCGGTGGATCAGTAGGATGGTCTTCACTTAATTCTGAAAAAGGTGATGGTAGTGTTATAATGGGAGTAAACCTTCCTCATATTATTATGCAACCAATCGCAAAAGGGGACAAAGCTGGATATAAAACAGAGGATATTAATGTATTCTCTTTTTTCCATTATACTCCAGATGCAATCTTAGTAGAAGCGTCTAGCCCTTATAATAGTCTTGCAGAATTAATTGACTTTGCAAAAAAAAATCCAGGAAAACTAACGTTTAGTGGATCTGGAACTTATTCTGCAAACCACTTATTAACAATTTCTTTAAACCAAAAAGCAAATATCAAAACAACTTATGTTCCTTTCAAAGGTACAGGAGCTGCAGTTCAAGCACTACTTGGTAAACAAGTTGTAGCTGAAGCAGGTTACTCAACTGTTGCTGCTAAACAAGGATCTAAAGTTAGAATGTTGGCTGTTGCATCAGAAAGCAGACTTCCTGCATACCCTGATGTTCCGACATTTAAAGAGTTAGGTTTTGATATCGTTTCAGGTGCTTATAGAGGTTACGCGTTACCTAAGTCAGCTTCTGCAGCAACTGTTAAAGAATGGTCTGATAGAATTATGAAAATTAATTCAGATCCTAAATTCAAAAAACAGATGGAAGATGGTGCTTTCGTAGTTGTTAACATTGGTCATGATCAAATTGATGATTTTATGAAACAACAACAAGCAGCTAACGAAGCGATAGCTAAAGAACTTGGTTTAATAAAATAATTAAGTTTTTAGATGGCAAGTCTTTTTGCAGATTTTTTGTCATCACTGAGCCTAATTAATTTAGGTTTAGCATTTTCAGGAGTTCTGGCGGGGATCATTATTGGTGCCTTGCCAGGACTTTCGGCAACTATGGCGGTTGCCATTCTTGTTCCTTTCACATTTGCATTAGAACCTTCATCAGGACTTATTGTTCTTGGAGCAATATATACAGGTGCAATTTTTGGAGGATCATGGTCAGCAATTTTAATTAATACACCTGGCACACCTTCAGCTGTTGCAACTACATTTGATGGGTATCCTTTAGCAAAAAAAGGTGACGGAGATTTAGCAATGTCCATTAGTTGCATGTCTTCATTTGTAGGAGGAATAATTGGTGTGATATGCCTTGCTCTTTTTGCTCCTCCACTTGCAAGTGTTTCATTAATGTTTGGTCCAACAGAATATTTTTGGTTAGCTTTATTAGGATTAACGCTAATTTCTACATTATCAGAAGGAGATAATATCAAATCGTTGATTGGTGCTTGTATTGGTTTGTTAATGTCAATGATAGGTGTTGCAGTAGTTGGTGGTGACGTCAGAATGACATGGAATATAAGTTTTTTAAATAGTGGAATAGAGATTGTCAGTGCAATGATTGGTCTTTTTTGTATTCCTGTGATTTTAGATCTTACTAGCATGAAAGGTAAACATTTAGGAGAAAACGAAACTCCTAAAAGTCTTAGATTAAAAGAGTCTTTTTTAATTATGTTTGCAAAAAAATTTGAGGCAGTTCGAGGCGCATTAATTGGAACATTTGTTGGAATTTTGCCTGGAGCAGGTGGAAGTATTGCAAGTATAGTCTCTTACGGTGAAGCCAAAAGAACATCAAAGAATAAAGAAAATTTTGGTAAAGGTGAGCCTGAAGGATTGATTGCTTCTGAAACAGCGAACAATGCTACAGTTGGAGGAGGTTTTGTTCCAACTTTATGTCTTGGAATACCAGGAACCCCACCTGATGCAGTAATTTTAGGAGCATTATTAGTTCAGGGAATTAGAACTGGTGATACTCTGTTCACTCAACAATCTTCAATTGTTTACACATTTATTTTTGGATTGTTATTAGCAACAATAATGATGTTACCATTAGGATTATTGATGGGTCGTTATGCTTATAAGTCTTTATTAAAAGTTCCAAAGCAAGTTTTAATTCCAATAATTATTTTTTTAACAATTATTGGAAGTTATTCTATTCAAAACAATATTTTAAATGTTTATTTTATGTTTTTCTTTGGTTTAATTGGCTGGGTTTTAAACAGATCAGGTTTTAGAGCCTCACCAATTGTATTAGGTTTGGTTTTAGGTCAAATTGCAGAACAAGGTTTTGTTCAAGCGTATATCATAGGAAGCGCTCAAGGCAGTGTTGTAGCAAACTATTTTGCAAGACCAATATCTTTTGTTTTAGTTTTATTAATTATTATGAGTTTATTTTTTCCAGCTCTAAAAAAAATTTACAAAAAAAGATTTAGCAAATGATTAAAGATCTTACTTCTTTTATATCTGGAATTTGTTTAATTATTTTATCAGCTGTTTTGTTTCATGAGGCAAATCAGTTAAGCCCTTTTGCTTCTGTTTTTCCCTATGCAATAACTTCTGTACTATTATTATTATCAGTGCTTTTAATTTTCAGATCTTTTAAAATTGAAATTAAAGTTGAAAAGGAAAATGTAGATACTGTTAAAATTTTCTTACTAATTATTGTTTTTTTTGCATGGATTTATTTTTTAGAAAGAACAGGGTTTGTATTAACAAGTTTAATTGCTTTTAATTTATTAATATTGGTAAATTCAGGTTTAAACGCAGGTATTAAAAAAATAGCTTTATATATGATTTTTGGAAGTATCTTTGTTTTATTGTTATACTTTGGTTTCAAAAATTTATTGTTAGTTCCTTTGCCTGAAGGGTTATGGTTAAGAGATCTACAAAGTTAATAGATTATCTTACTTCCGTTTATTCTTTTTAAATTTAAAGTTTTTAGGCCTTTTTCTATTTTTAAATTTTCTTTTTTTATCTTTGTTTTCAAATTTTTTAAATTTCTTCTTTTTACTTAATTTATTATTCGAAAATTTATTCTTAAATTTCTTTTTAAATTTATTTTTTTTATTAAATTTCTTATTCTTTTGACCATTTGGCCTAGCTTCTTCTTTAACTTTAAAGTCAGGATCTATTAATTTTTGTATAGATCTCCACATACTTCTGTCATTGTTTGTTAAAAAAGTTAAAGCTGATCCATCTTTTCCAGCACGACCAGTTCTACCTATTCGGTGAATGTAATCTTCCGGAACTTGTGGAAGATCGTAATTGATTACGTGTTTAATAACCGGAATATCTAATCCTCTTGCTGCAACATCTGTTGCAATTAAAATCCTGCTATTGCCATTTCTAAATCCTCTAATAACTCTGTCTCTTTTACTTTGTCTAAGATTTCCATGAATGGCATCAGCTTTATGACCATCATATTTTAATCTTTTTACTATTTTATCAGCACCATGTTTTGTTTTAACAAAAACTAGAATAGATCCACTTCTTTCAACTAACTGGTTAATCAACTCATGATATTTTTTATCAGTTGTAATTTCAAAAGTTTCTTGTTTAATCTTTTCAATTGGAGTTGATAAAGACCCAACTGATATTCTTTCAGGATTGTTGAGATATTTTTGAGAAATCTTTAAAATATTTTCAGGTAAAGTTGCAGAAAATAATAATGTTTGATGATCTTTTGGAATAAATTTTAAAATCACCTCAATTTGTGGGGTAAATCCCATATCTAACATTCGATCTGTTTCATCTAGAACCAGGTAATTTACATTTGATAAGTTTAAACTTTTACGTTCAATGTGATCGTTAATTCTTCCAGGAGTTCCAACTATTATTCTTGCTCTTTTTTTTAATTGTCTAAGTTGTTTTTGCATACTCTCACCACCAATTAAAAGAGCATTACCAATTCCTATTTCTCTTATATTAAGTTTTAAAACAGTTTCCATTACCTGTGTTGCAAGTTCCCTTGTTGGACAAATTATTAATGCCATTGCTTGCTTATCTTTTAAAAGCTTATTCAACATTGGGATTGTGAATGCTAATGTTTTACCGGTACCGGTTTGAGCAGTTCCTAAAACATCTTTTCCTTCTAGGCTAATTGGTATTGATTGACTTTGAATAGGGGTTGGGGTTTTAAATTCAGCTAATTCAATCGATCTTTTTAATTTATTTTCAATATTTAGATCAGAGAAGTTCATTATGTCGGGATTGGTATAAATTTTAAGTAATTGAGTGTCTGCTTATATCTTTTTGTACCAAATACAATAAATAGTTTGAAAGGATTAATCTCTAAAGTTTACAAAATCTATTGGAAGCCCAATATCAATAGCTTTAATTGCTGCTATAGCCTCTTGAAGATCATCTCTTTTTTTACCATCAACTCTTAATTCATTTCCTTGGATTTTAACCTGAATTTTAAGTTTAAGTTTTTTAATGTCAGCTATAACTTTTTTTGCATTTTCTTGGCTAATTCCTTCTTTAAGTTCACTTATCTGTCTTATTGCACCACCTGAAGCACCTTCTGAACTTTTAACTTCTAAAACTCTTGGATCTACTTTTCTTCTTACTAAATGGGTTTGTAATAATTCATTGACTTGTTTTAATTTTAATTCATCAGGAGCATTAGTAGTAACTGATTTATCTTTTCTCTCTATAGTGATGTGTAGTCCTTTAAAATCGTATCGATTGCTAATTTCTCTTAAGCAATTTGCTAAAGCATTATCAAATTCTTGATAATTAATTTTACTGATTACATCAAATGAAGGCATAAATTACTTTTATTATATTTTACAAAATTAATCTATATTTTGGATTATCAAAGCTAATCCTATAATAACTTTAGCAAATATTTAATAATAATATTAAAATTTAATATTAATTTTTTGATTAAGAAAGTTATAGTATAACAGTGAATTTATATTCAAAATTGTTAAATTTAATCACAAGCAAAGATCCATTATTAAAAAAAATAAATGATG
Organism: Candidatus Pelagibacter sp. HIMB1623; assembly: GCF_052047695.1. Classification (NCBI taxonomy): domain Bacteria; kingdom Pseudomonadati; phylum Pseudomonadota; class Alphaproteobacteria; order Candidatus Pelagibacterales; family Candidatus Pelagibacteraceae; genus Candidatus Pelagibacter; species Candidatus Pelagibacter sp. HIMB1623. The sequence goes on along the minus strand of NZ_JBNAJN010000001.1, from coordinate 49,419 downwards.
ATAAAATAAAACTAGAAATTGTAATGATTATTTATGATTATAATATCAAGAATAAATTAATTAAATCTACAGATACATTTTTAGATCAAAATAAAATTAATGCATCAAGATCAAAGAAAATTTCAATCATACAAAATTTAGAAAAAGCAGGTATTATTATTAGACACAAAGATAAAAAAGACAATAGATCAAAAAATATTAAACTTAGTGAAAATATAAAACAAAAATTAAAAACGTATTTGGAATAAATTAAATGTCTAAAGAAAATATTAAAAATCTTATATACTATCTTGATAAACTAGAACTAAAAACTCTTAGAAATATCAAAAATTTATCAAGTTCAGATCAAAAAATTCTAAAAAAATTAATTTTAGTTAAGGAAAATTTAGAAAATTTAGAAAATTTAGAAAATTTTAAATTAATTATTAAAAAAATATCAAAAGAAATTGGATACTCTGAAAAATTATTAATGAATAAATATAATTATTTTAAAAAACTAAATTTAATTTAGTTAAATGATTAATAAGAAATTTTTTTCAATCACGATAATAGTTGCCATTGGATATATTGTTCTTCATCAAATTCAATTACTAATTTATTCAGGAAATTTTTTTACTAATGAATTTAATACAATTGCTTATTCAATTTTTATTCCTCATGGTTGGAGAATTTTAGCTTTTTTGATTTATGGATATAAATCTATACCAGGAATGTTAATTGGTCATTTATATTCTGGATATTATGTGGGTGAAAATTTTCAAAATTTAACTCTTACATTTTTTATTGCAATTATTATTGCAGTTTTCTGTGTACCTGCTGCATCTTATATTTTAAAAGAAAAATTCAAAGAGTTAGAGAATAGTTTCAATACAAAATATATTTTATTTCTTACTATTATTTCAGCTCTGATTAATTCAGTTTCTGTTAATTTTTTAAGATTTTTTGCTGATTATGATTTTACCGTAGAAAGATTTACTGCTGAATTATTTGGATATCTGGTGGGTGATATTTTAGGAGTGGTATTAATAGTTTGTATTTATTTAATTATTAAAAGATTGTTTTATTTATCTATTGAACAAGACAAATAGTTATTTCTTGCAAAATAGTATTAATCGTGAGTAGGAGATTGATATACTAAAGAGAATGAAAGATAGCTGGGGGAAAAATTATATCAAAACCCTACTCATCCTAATAGAGGTAGGTTTTTTTTAGAGCTAATAAATATTTAATATTAATATTAGAAATTAATATTATTTAAAATAAATTTAATTTAATTAATTTTGTTTTATCTGTTCTTTGATGAACTCATATTCGTTAAAGAAAACAAAAATACTAGTTGTTTGTAAAAATAATTATACAAGAGGTCCTTTAGTTGAAAAAGTTTTAGAAAAAAATTTACCTAAAGATAAATTTTTGATCACATCTGCTGGTGTTGAGATATTAAACAATAAATTAATTGATCCAAAAACAGAACAATTTTTAATTTATCAGGGTTATCCGATTAATTCTATTTTTAAGCCAAAGAAGTTAACAGCAATGATGCTTAAAAATAATGACCATATTTTAGTTTTAGATCATGGTATTTATGATGATTTAAAAAAAAGATTTAGTGACATTAGTAAAAAACTAAAATTATTTAACTCACCAGAGCCTGACAATAGTATTCATCTTAATCACAATATGTCTGATGACAATATTGAGTTGGTTATGAAAAATCTATTATTTTTCTCTTTAATTTGGGCCGATTATTTTAAACTGGGTAAGAGTTAACTTTATGAATGTCTTTAAATGTAAAGAATGTAAAAAAGTTGTAACTAATTTTGAAAAAGAATGCTCTTATTGTGGTGCTAAAAAAAATCAATTCTCTTTAGTCTTAGTATCAGCATTAGTAATAATTTTTTTGATCTATGTAATTGATAATTATTTAAGTTACTAAATCATTAATTACCTTTATAAAATTAATATAAAAATCAGTTTTTGTGTTTGTAAAATTGATAGTTTATTAAAAATATGAAAAAAATTAAAATTCACATCAGAAATAATCATTGGAAAGAGGGATTTTTACCGTGTGATGCTGAAGGTGAGAAAAATAATACAATCACTAGGGAAGAAATTGAAAAGGGTTTTGATCAATACCCAGAGTTAAGAGATAAAGTAGAATATGTAATTGATTGGGATGATGATAATTTTGTCTCCTCAATGAAAACAGCTGACATTTTACTTGGCTGGCAGTTTCCAACAAAAGATTTAAAAAAAATTGCACCTAACCTTAAATGGATCCATGTGATTTCTGCTGGAGTTAATCATTTATCTCCTTTTGATTGGATGACAGAAGATTTAGTTTTAACAAACAGTAGTGGGGTACATGCTAAAAAAGCAGGGGAGTTTGGCTTGATGAGTATTTTAATGCTCCAAAATCATATGACTAGAATTGTAACACACCAAAAAAACAAAGAGTTTGTTTCTTTACTTGGAAAACCTATTGAAGGAAGGAAAGTAGTTGTTGTTGGAACTGGTTCTTTAGGTGGTTCAATGATTAAACATATCAGCAAGCTTGGAGCTGAAGTTATTGGTGTAAATAGAAAAGGAAAAAATGTTGAGGGGTGCTCTAAAGTTATTACGTTTGATAAAATTGATGAAGTGTTAGCTTTAGCTGATTTTTTATATCTAGCAGTTCCAGAAACAGAAGAGACTAAAGGATTAATTAATAAATCAAGATTAGATAAATTAAAATCTACATGTGGGATAGTTAATATTGGAAGGCAATCAGTTTTAGATTATGAGGCTTTAAGAATTAAACTTCAAAACAATGAAATTGCTGGAGCAATTTTAGATGTATTTTCACAAGAACCTATTCCAAAAACATCAAACCTTTGGGATACCCCAAATTTAATTATCACTCCTCATATTTCTTCTGATAGTGAGGGGAATTATATTGAGATGGTTCTTAAAATTTTCTTTAAAAATTTAAAATTATTCACAGAAAATAAAGAATTAATTAACCAAATAGATAGAAATTTAGGTTACTAGTTACTATATATAAAGAACATATGTTGAAAGTATATTTAGCAGGAGAAATTCACACAAATTGGCGTGATGAAATTATTGATGAATGTAAAAAACAAAATTTAGACATTCAATTTTCATCTCCTGTAACAGATCATGCATCTTCAGATGATTGTGGTGTTGAAATTTTAGGTCCTGAAGAGAAGAATTTTTGGAAAGATCGAAAAGGTGCCAATATCAATTCAATTAGAACTAAAAAATCGATCAAAGATTGCGATGTAATCATTGTTAAATTTGGTGAAAAATACAAACAATGGAATGCAGCATTTGATGCAGGGTATGCGGCTGCGTTAAATAAATCAATAATTATTATTCATAATGAAGAGCATCAACATGCTTTAAAAGAAGTAGATGCTGCAGCAGCTGCAGTTGCTTCAGATCAAAAACAAGCAGTTAGAATACTAAAATATGTTTTAGAGGGGAGTTTAAAATAAATTTAAATAGTATCAATTAAGATATATTGATGATACATCAATTTAGATAAGTGTTCCCAGATAACAATATAATTAAATTAAAAAATATCAAATTTGATATTGAAAAGCTTACAGAAGCTTACAGAAAAATTGTACACATAAAAAAATTTGATAATGCTGGAGGAGTGGTTACAAATATTTGCAGTATTTCTCTAAACAGAATTGAAGGCGATCCTCAAAGTACAGAAGGTAAATATTCCTGGGGTAGATATTGGACGAGACCTGATAGCAATGGTAAAGAAGTTGAAAGAGCAGACTTTATTGATGAAAATAAATTTAGTGAGTTTATCCCAGAGTTTAGCAATACTTATTTCAAATATGTTTATGATGAGATTTCAAATATTTATAAACTTGGAAGAACTAGAGTTTTAAAAAAAGAACCAAGATCAACATTGAGTTGGCATAAAGATCCAGAACCAAGATTACATATTCCAATTATAACTAACTATGGATGTAGAATGGTTATTGAGGATCGAGCCTATCATATGCCAGCAGATGGTAGTGTTTATTTAACTAATACTACTAAATATCATAATTTTTTTAATGGTGGGGAAGAAGATAGAATTCATATTGTTGCAACTTTACCAAACTCAAATGTCTTTAATGACAGTGAATTTAAAATTGAGAATAAAGATCAAGCAATAACGGTTTAATTTTTATCAATATTCACTCTAGGTAGTATTTAAATTGTTAAATTCCAATTGTTTTATAAGTGAAATTTGTTTACCTGGGATTAAAAATATAATACCGTTTGTTTATGAATCTTAATCTTTTTACTCACTGTCATAGACTGGCTAGAGTTGGCTTGAGTTCAAAGTTATCATCTAATCTATTTAATTTATTACTTCAAAAAGTAGACTGTAAAAATCATATAAATTCCTCAACGCCCACGAAATTGTAATCACTTCTTTTTTTAAAAAATAATTTTAATTAAAGGAGAATTATGGAAATAAAAAACATTGTTAACTTAAAAGATTACCCAATTGATCAGACAGGATCAAAAGAGTATCAAGATTTAATTACCAAAAATAGAGAGCTACTTGATAAAGATGGATGCTGTGTACTTCCAAACTTTGTACTTAGCGAGTCTTTGAAAAGAATGAAGGAAGAAGTTGAAAGAAATCTTCCTAAAACTCATTGGACCAAAGACCATCACAACCCTTATTTTTCAAAAGATGATGAAAACTTATCAAAAGATCATCCAAAGAGAGTTTTTTCATTTAGAGAAAGCGGATACATCAATTCAGATGATTTAGAAGAACAATCTGATTTAAATAAAATATACGAGTCTGAAGAAATGCTAAAATTTATTTCAGATAGTTTAGGAGTTTTTCCTCTTTATAGATGGTCAGATCCTTTAGGAAAAAATCCATACAGTATCATGCATAAAGATCATTACTTTCCTTGGCACTTTGATGGAAACGAATTTACTTTAAGTATTTTAGTTCAAAAAGCTGAAAAGGGTGGATTGTTTGAATATTCACCTGATTTAAGAAGCACTGAAAATGAAAACTTTGATGAAGTAACAAAAGTTCTTCGTGGCTCAAGAGTTAAAGTTAAATCATTAGACCTTCAACCAGGAGATCTTCAAATATTTAAAGGAAGATTTTCTATGCATAGAGTAACAAAAATAGAAGGGAATACTTCTCGTTACATTGCATTACCAACATACGTAAAAGATAGCTACAGAGTAAATAAACCTGAACACTCTAAACAAGTTTACGGTAAAGCACTTCCAATTCATTATGAGCGAAATAATGTTGAAGTTGATGGGTTAATGGATTGATATGAAGATAGGTTTTATTGGTTTAGGAAATATGGGAATACCAATGGCATTAAACTTGCATAAATCTAAAAGAATAGATTTATTAGGTTATGATGTAAGTGCTAAATCTTTAAAACAATTTAAATCTAAAAAAGCAAAAGCAACAAGCTCATTAGATGAATTAATCAAGTTTTCTGATGTAATTATTACCTGCGTTCCTGGACCAAAACAAATTAAAGCATTATCAATTGGCAGAGGTAAAATCATAGATCAATTAGGTAAAAATAAAATTTGGATTGATTGTTCTACTAATTCTTTAACTTGCTTTAATCTTTTAAAACAAAAGTTGAGTAAAAAAATAAATCAATTTGTTGATGCAACAATATCAGGTGGAAACTTAAAGGCTCAATCAGGTGATTTATCAATATTTATTGGTGGTAATAAAAAGACAGTTAATAAGCTTAAGTTTGTCTTTAATATACTGGGAAAAAACATTTATTATTTAAATAAACCTGGCGCTGGTTATGCTGCTAAAATTGCACAAGTTAGCCTTTGTTATTTAAACTATTTATCACTCTCAGAGTCGTTGATGCTTGGGGTAAAGTCAGGAATTAAACCAAAAACAATGTTAGAAATTATCGATAAAAGTGCAAGTGGTGGTTATACTTCAACAAGATACGGACCTAACATGATTAATGGAGATTATGATCCGTCTTTTTTTTTAGGTTTATCAATGAAAGATTTAAATCTTGCTAATGAAATTATTAAATTAAATAAATTAAAACTACCAATAATGAACTTAACTTCAAAAATTTATAATAACGCGATTAAAAAATATGGACCAAATTCCAATCACTTAAAAGTGATAAAACTTTTAGAACAAAATAATAAATTAACTTTTTCAAAGGAGGGAAGATGAAGAATAATATTAGCGAAGCAGATTGGAAAGTAAGAGTAGATCTTGCTGCCATGTTTAGATTAACCAATATGATGGGTTGGGATGATACGGTTTGGAACCATATCACTGCAAGAGCACCTGGAACGGATCATACATTTTTTATGCATGAGATGGGTTTGTTGTATGAAGAAGTAAAAGCATCAAACTTAATTAAAGTAGATGAACATGGTAACGTTTTAGAAGGACCTGAAAAAGCAAATACTGCAGGTTTTATTATTCATAGCGCTATTCATCTAAATCATCCTGATGCAAAATTTGTCTTTCATGCACATCCTCCATCAGCATTAGCTGCAACGGCATTGAAAGATGGTATCCCTCATTTAGTTCAAGATAGTTCAATGCTTTATGGAAAAGTTGGTTATCATGAGTGGGAAGGACTATCGATTAATAAAGATGAGAGAGTTAGAATTGCTGAAAACATGGGAGACAATAAGGTTTTGATTATGAAAAATCATGGTCTTTTAACTGTTGGTGCAACAGCTGGGGAAGCTTTTATGAATATGTATTATGCAATTCGAATGTGTGAAGTTGCAGTACAAGCAACAGGTTCAGGACTTCCTCTTGAAAGAGCAACGGAGGAGATGTGGAAATTATCTCAAAAACAATATGATTTATTTTCACCAGGTTTAAATGAGTGGCCAGCATTACTTAGAAGATGTGATGCAAAAGACCCATCTTATAAAGAGTAATGACAAAAATTAATTCTTTAGATGATATTGTAAAAAATGGCCTTTGTATTGGCTGCGGACTTTGTAAAAGTATTGCAGGTAACTCAATTGAGATGGAAATGAGTGACAAAGGTAATTTAGAACCTAAAGAATTAACACCAATTACTAATGAAACCTTAGAGGAAATTAAAAAAGTTTGTCCTGGAGTTATTGCTGAAGGACCTGAAGATCATAGAGAAAATGAAGGATCTAATAAAGATTTGGTTTGGGGAAATTATTTTGATTTATATTATTCATGGTCTACTGATCCAAAAATTAGATTTCAAAGTTCCACAGGTGGTTTGTTAAATGGATTGTCTTTATATTTATTAGAACAAAATAAAGTAGATTTTATTATGCATACTGCAGGGGACAAAGATAACCCTATGCGAAACATTGTAAAATACAGTTATAATAAAGAGGATTTAATTAACTGTGAAAGTAGATCAAGATACGGTCCATCCTCACCTTTAAGTGAATTTCATAAAGCCTTAGATAAAAAACAAACCTTTGCTTTTGTTGGAAAACCCTGTGATGCAGGAGCTATTAGATTACTTGCTAAATCAGATGAAAGGGTTGACCAATATTGTAAATACATATTCACCCTTGTTTGTGGAGGCTTTCAAGAACTTACAAAATCACAAGAATTTATTGATAGCTTTGATGTTAAAGAGGAAGAGTTAGAAGAATTTAGATACAGAGGATTTGGTAACCCTGGAAGAATGTATATCAAAACAAAAGATCAAAGAGAGTTTGATAAAGATTATAATTCTTTTTGGGGTGATGAAAGTAATTGGAAAGTTCCATTTAGATGTAAAATTTGCCCAGATGCAATTGGAGAAAGTTCTGATATTGCAGCACTTGATACTTGGAGAGGGGGTTCACCTAAAGGAGAAGATGAAGGGTTTAATGCTGCAGTGATGCGAACTAAAAAAGGAATTAAAGTTTTTAATGAAGCAGTTGAAAGTGGTTATCTTGTTAAAGGAGATAAGGTAACCATTGAAGACATTAAAGATTTTCAACCTCATCAAACGAGTAAAAAACAAGCTGTTTATGCAAGACATTTAGGAATGAAAAATAATAATGTTCCAACAATTACGACTAAAAACCTTAGAATAGAAGAATTGTATAACTTAAACGATGATGAGTTTAACAAAGAACAAGAACAAGGAGTTTCAAAAAGGTTAGGAAATTAAAAAGACGTGACTTTGTTGTTCTATGAAACTCACCCCATACCACTTCACGCTATTATGGCAATGATTGCTATAATTTTAGGTGGTATTCAGCTTTCTATGAAAAAAGGTGGAGCCATTCATAAATTGTTAGGTCGTATATGGGTAGGTTTAATGTTGATTGTAGCGATAACTTCTTTTTTCATACACGAAACAAAAATGTGGGGAGATTATAGTCCTATACATTTATTGAGTTTGTGGACTATTTTCATACTTGGTGTGGGTATTTATTATGTGCGTGTTGGCAACATTAAACGTCATAAACAAGTAATGATCGCAACTTATTTTTTTGCTTTAATCCTCACAGGCTTTTTTACACTTATGCCAGGACGTATCATGCATCAAATTTTGATTGGCTGACAATTCTATCGCCATATACGCGTCAATGATATTAATATTTAAATTTTAAATAGTACTCCTTCATTATTTATTTCCTTCAACATATTCTCTATTGCATTTTCTAAATAATTAAGAAATGATTTAGCAATTTGTGACATAGGTTGATGCGATGGTGTTAGTATTCCAAATGAATAAGGAATTGAACTTGATAATCTTCGAAAAATTATTTTTGAGGTATCTAGATTAAATTTACTAATTAGCCAGAAACTAATTGGAGAAATAACACTATAGGTATCTGCATTATCTACAATATTAACACAACTAGTTCCTGCGTTTTGAAATTGATAGTGTGGGTTAAAGATTGCTTTATTTTTTTCAAAAATTTTAATTAAATTTTTTGTTATGAAGTGATTTGGTTGAAAGCTTGCACATTTTTTTTTTGATAAATCTTTAGGTGTAATTATTTTTTTTTTAGATAATGGGTCACCTGAAAATAAAACACATATACACTCATAATGATATTCTTTTTGATTTACTAATGCATTTTTATTTTGCAATTCTGCAATTCCTATATCAAATGTTTGAGTAGATATTTCTTGATAAACTGCTGATGATTGTCTGGAACTAACAAAAAAATTTGAATTTGGAGATTTTTTTTTAAATTTACTTATTGTACTTGGTATGAGAATTTCAGCCAAAAGAGGCATGCTAGCAATTTTTATTGGTTCAGATCCTGTTTCATTTTTTTTTATTAACGATTGATCTAAAACTCGCATTTGTTGAAGTATACTTTTGCTTTCCTCTTTTAAATAATAAGCTTCTGGAACAGGATGTAGACGACGTTTTTTTCTTATAAATAAATTGTATCCTATGTGTTTTTCTAAATTTGATAGTGCGGCGCTTATAGATGATTGTGTTCTTTTAAGATTTTTGGCAGCTTGGCTAATGGTTCCTGAGACCATGATTTCATTAAATACTTTTAAGTGCCATAAATTCATATTAACTAGATAAAATTAATATATCGAAAAAATCGATCAATATATCATTTTTAATCGTTTGACTAGCTAATTAAATATTTCTAATCTCGAAGAAAAATAACAAAAAAGAGGGGAAAAATGATTAAATTTAAGAAAATTCTAGTGGGGTTAATTGCTTCATTAGTAATAACAATTACTCATGTATCTGCTGCCAATGTTACAATGAACCTTGGTTTCTCAACGCCTGAAGATCATGACTATGGTCGTATGGCAAAGAAATTTAAAGAACTAGCAGAAAAATATTCTGATGGAACAGTCAATGTAAAATTAAGATGTTGTTCTCAGATATCTACAGAGGATGAAGCATTCAAAGCGATGCAATTAGGAACTGTTGATGCTTACTTTATTACACAGAATAACATTTCACCTAACTGGGGACTAATGGATGTTTTTGTATTACCATATATATTTCAAGATCGTGCGCATATAGAAAGAGTTCTTAATGGACCGGTTGGGAAAAAAGTTAGTGAACAACTTTTTGCTGACACTGGCGTTCACTTACTTACTTTTGGTGGAGTGTTTTTCAGAGACATGTATAGCGTGGAAAAACCGATCAACTCAATTTCAGACTTTAGTGGTTTAAAATTTCGTGTTCCAAAAAACAAAGTTATGATTGCAACATTGAAAGCTTTTGGGGCAGAACCAATTCCATTAGCATGGTCTGAAACTCCAACAGCCCTACAAACTGGTACTATTGATGCATCAGATAATGGTATTGGAACAATTAAATCTATGAAATTTTATGAATTTGCAAAGAATTTAGTTATTCTTGAGTATTTCTCTGGAACTTCACCACTATTAGCAAGTGATAGATTTATGCAAAAGTTAAATGACTCTCAACGAGCTGCAGTTCAAAAAGCAGCTGATGAGGCAGGAGCTTATATGTATGAGTTTATGAAAGATGACTTAGAATCTTTAAGAACGTGGCTTACAACTGAAGGTGGGATGACAAGAACAGATCCAGATCGTGCACCATTTATTAAGGCAGCACAAAAAATCCAAGATCAGTTCTCAAAGGATGCCTCGCCTGAGTTTAAAGCTTTGCTTAAGGAAATAAGAGCAGCAGCAAATTAAACCCTCTCCTAATTATAACACACCGTTAATTTATTAACGGTGTGTTATGTTTAATTAAAAAAATTTATGAACATTAAAAAAGTATTAAATTTTCTTGAAAGTAAGTTTGAGGAAATATTTGCTTGCGTAGCATTAGTTATCATTTCACTTTGTGTAATTTCACAAGTAATAAGTAGATATGTTTTTAACTTTGGAATTACTTGGACTGAAGAACTAGCTGGGTTTGCAATGCCATGGGCAATTTACATGGGTGCAGCATTAGGTGTTAGAGAACGATTTCATATAAGAATTTTAGTAGGAGTACGTTCCTTACCCATGTTTGCTCAATATATTATTATTTTCCTTGGGGATTTGATTTGGTTAGCCTTTAATATTTTTATGATTAAATACGGCATAGATTACCTGGAGCTTTTGTGGGAAAGACCAACTATATCACCTTCGATGTCGATTAGCCGTTTTTGGCCTGAAACAATAATTGTTATTGCTTATGCACTGATGTTGTTTCGTCTTGTTCAGATATATGTGAAATGGTTTCGCGATGGTCGTAAAGGACTGCCTGGATGTTAAAAATACTTTATTTACTAATACTTTTAAAAAATTATGAGCGATCTTAGTTTAATTGTCATAACATTTGTTGTCCTTGTAATTGGGGGTGTTCCATTATTTGTTGGTGTTGGAATTACTACTATTTTAGCATTATTTTTAATTGATATTCCTTACACATTAATTTCTCAAATTAGTTTTACATCTCTACAACCTTTTCCATTGTTAACTATACCATTATTTGTTTTGTCTGGACGTTTAATGGAAACAGGTGGCATGGCTGATCGTCTTATTGATGTAGCTAGAAAAATGGTTGGAAGCTATAGAGGTAGTACAGGCATGATGACAGTTTTAGCTTGTATGCTATTTTCTGCTTTATCTGGATCAGGTCCTGCAACAACAGCTGCAATTGGAAGTATTACAATTCCAGTAATGAAGAGAGAAGGGTATTCAAGTAAATTTGCAGGTGCAGTTGCTGCAGCGGGAGGTGCTTTAGGTAGTATGATTCCTCCAAGCAATTTATTAATAATATATGGTTTGATTGCTGAGCAATCAATCCCTAGACTTTTTCTTGCTGGTTTTGTTCCAGGATTTTTTATAACAGCTTTACTTGTGGTTACAGCGTATTTGATAGCTCGTAAAAATGGTTATGGAGAAATAGGAAAACCTTTTTCATGGAGACCATTTATTAATTCTGTCAAAGAAGGAAAGTGGTCCATAGGTGCTCCTATTTTAATTTTAGGTGGTATTTACAGCGGAGCATTTACACCAACAGAGGCAGCAAGTGTTGCAGTTTTTTATGCACTGTTTGTTGGTGTATTTATTTATAAGGGTCTCACAATCAAAAAAATTTATGAAGCTTTACGTTTCACAGCTTTAATGTCAGGGCTTTTAATTATTATTGCGCCTTCTTATGCTTTTGGTCAATTGTCTGCTTTTTATGATATTGGAACAGCAACTCAAGAATTGATCACTAGTTATACATCTAATGTATTTTTAGTTTTATTGTTAATTGGATTAATTTATATTTTTGTTGGGACTTTCATGGAGTCTCTTGCTCAATTAGTTTTATTTACTCCAGTATTTCTTCCAGTTGTAACCGCAATGGGTGTGGACCCTGTTTTATTTGGAATATTTTCGGTTATGACATGTGAGATTGGATTTTTAACACCTCCTTTAGGTGGGAATTTAAATATTTCCTCGAAGATTGCAAAAATAACGATCGAAGAAGTCGCTGTTGCAGTAATACCATTTATTTTTGCTTATATAGCAGGTTTGTTATTTTTAATTTTCTTTCCTGAAGCAACTTTATTTTTGCCTGATCTCATTTATGGGGTTTCAAAATGAGAAAGGTAAATAAAAATCTAAATTCAAAAAAGAAAGTTACTGTTATTGGAGGAGGGATAATCGGTCTAGCCACTGCCTGTCGATTAGTTCAAGATAGTTTTGATGTTACATTAATTGATGAAAATAAATCTAACAAACGTGCATCGATTGCAACTGCAGGAATTATTGGTGGTTCAAGTGTTATTCCATGGGCCAATGATCATTTATGGAAAAAAATTCCTTCAATGCTATTAAGTGAGAATGGTCCTTTAAAAGTTTCATATCCACTTCCAGCAGATTTTCTGTCTTTTATTTATAAAAGCCATAAATCAGGATCAAATTTGGAAATTAACAAAAGCTCAAAAGGTTTGGCTGCTTTAGGGTTAAAAGGATGGACTGAGTGGCAATCTTTAATAAAGCCCTTCGTTAAATTGAAAAAATTTTTCACTCAAAATGGATGTTTATTATATTACGGTGATAAGGATGAATACTTAAATGAAATTAAGAACAACAATTTAAGACGTAGGCACGGTATGAATATTAAAAATCTCACAACAAAAGAATTATTACTAAAAATACCGAAAACTACCGATAAAAATCCTCTAGCAACTTTAATTTTAAAAGCTGGACATTTAACCGATCCATCAAAATTTCAAGATAGTTTAATTAATGAACTTAAAAAAAATGGTGTTAAAAAAATATCTGCAAGCGCAAGAAGCTTTGAAATGAAGGACAATAAAATTAGCAATATAATTACAACCAAAGGAAAAATTAAGTGTGATTATGCGATAATTTGTTCAGGAACAGGAGGAAAAGATTTAGCAAAAAAATTAGGAAGCGAAATATCAATGATACCCGCTTGGGGTACATCGATTATATTCAAAGAACCTAAGATAAAAATTAATCAACCAATTTTAATTGAAAAGAAAGGCTTTGCTATAGTTCCTAATGGTAATGATCTTCGTGTTGCCGGTTTAGTCCAAGTTGGAGGTAAAGCCAATATTCGAAATTTAAAATTTGAAAATATCCTCTTGAATCAAATGAAAAAAATTTTTGGTAGATTTAAATATAAAGGAATAAGTTACGCAACAGGTGCTCGTCCATTAACTCCAGATTCTTTACCTGTAATAGGACCATCGCCAAATTATAAAAATGTTTTTTTTAATTTTGGTCACGGACACTGGGGCATGACACACGCACCAGTTTGTGCAAACATAGTTTCAAATTTAATTGGCAACAGAAAAAATAAAATTAATATTAAAGCATATGACGCTTCGCGATTTCATTAATATGAATTATTTATGTTAGATGTAATTTTAAAAAATGGACAGATTTTTGATGGCAGTGGAAAAGATCCAGTTATAGGAAATATTGGAATTAAAGATGGCACCATTGTTGAAATTGGAAAAGGTGATCTTAAAGATGCTATTGAATTAATCGATGTTAGTGGTCTTGCTATCTCTCCTGGGTTTGTGGATATGCATACCCATTCAGATTTTACTTTGATGGTGAATGGACGTGCTGAAAGTCAAGTTCATCAAGGCGTTACAACCGAAGTAGTTGGTCAGTGTGGTATCAGCTGCGCTCCTGCTAATAATGATTTAGATATAAGACAAATGGCTATAGGTTATTGCGATAACTCTCATGAATTAGGATGGAAAACTTTTGGGGAATATCTTTCAGCACTTGAGTCAAATAAACTTGGGGTGAATGTAGCTGCATTTGTAGGTCATGGTGCGGTACATAATAAAGTACTAGGAAACGAACTTCGTGCACCAAATAATGATGAAGTTATCAAAATGTCTGAAATAATTTCAGATTCACTAGACCAAGGAGCTGCAGGTTTTTCATCTGGTTTAGAGTATTGGCCTGGAAATTTAGCAACTTCTCAAAATTTAGTATCTATGTGTAAAAAAGTTTCAGAAAAAAATAAAATTTACGCAACTCATGTTCGTAATAGAGATGATCATTATGACTTAGGATTTACTGAAGCATTAACAACTGCAAGACAATCAGGTGTAAGACTGCAAATATCTCATATTCAGCCTAAATACGGAGCTCCAAAATATGCGGTAGAGCATACACTTAAGATGATAGATTCTTTTAGGAAACTAGGAGTTGATGTTGCTTTTGATATCATTCCTCATACTTGGAATCACACCAGAGTTCTTTCAATATTACCTCAATGGGCACAAGAAGGTGGAACTACTTCTGTAATTAAGCGCCTAAAAAATTCTGAAGAGAGAAAAAAAATTAGAGCAAATCCACAACCAATGTGGCTTTTAGTTCGAGATAATAAATGGGACGACATAGTTTTAATTCATTCAAATAAAAATCCTGACCTTATAGGTATGACTTTCAATGAAATCGGAAATTTAAGAAATCAAGACCCGTATGATGCAGCTTTTGATTTGTTAATAGAAGAAGGTGAAGATATGGGAAATTTACTATGGAGCTCAAAAGCATTTAGGGAAGAAGATATAATTATGTGCTTACAACAACCTGAATGTGCAGTGATTTCAGATACAACAGCACTTGCACCTTATGGTGTTCTCAAAAATAATATTGGATCTATAAGTGGTTATGGATGGGCAGCTCGTTTTTTTCAAAATTATGTAAACGAAAAAAAAGTTTTAACATTAACAGAGGCCATTAGGAGAATAACATCACTACCCGCTGAAAGATTAGGCCTTATTAAGCGTGGTAAATTAAAAAAATCATATTATGCAGATATTTGTATATTTGACTCTCAAAAAATAAAAAACAACAGTGATTTAAAAAACTTAAAAGCTTACCCTTCAGGTATTGAACATGTATTAGTTAATGGAATTTTTAGTGTAAAAAATGGAAAAAGAACAGAATTAGATGGAGGAAATGTTCTTCGTGAATTTCATTAATTATTGCTCCAATAGTGCGTCAATGACATTGGTTCTTGACTAAGATTCTTTAATTTGATTCAATAGTAATTCAGGCCTGATTGGTCAAAACTTAAGAATCCGAATTATACTATTTGCAAAAAGCTTGATAAACAGTTGTGTAATTTGCTGCTGTTTGAGAATATTTCATAGCTTTATCTTCATCCTTAGTTTTTTTCCAGTGATCATCAGCTACTTTAAGAAAATAGCCAATTGCACCATATATTTCTTCACAAGTTTTTTGAGAATATTTTTTATCTTCGGCAATTGAAGTATTGCAAAACAAAATAAGTAACAAAGTAATTTTTAATATTTTTTTCATTAACCAATATTAACAAATATTAAATACAGAGTCTAATCACTGAAAATCATGCTCCATATACGCGTCAATGACAATTAGAATTTAGAATTTCAGATTACTAACTTTTATGGTATAGTTTAAATTATGAAATTAAAACAAACCTTCAATTTTTGGAGACATTGGAATTGTAGTTTATTTGTTAAAGTTCATTATTCTTCAGATATATAAAAAATCTTCTTTACTAAATTTTCAGTAATATTCGTTTAATTTTTATTAAAGGGCTCTTATGAGTAAAAAAGCATTATTTTATAAATCAGTTATATGGCAAGTTATCGGGATGATCTGGATATCATTGCTTTCTTATTTATGGTTTGGTAATTGGATACGATCCTTAGGTTTTATTACTGTGGTTGTGATTGTAAGTATCTTCGCATACGTACTCTATGAAATGTTGTGGGATAAATTTACTAAAAATAAGAAATTTTAACTCATAAAATTTAAGTAAATTATTATTTAGATAAATAAGGTTTGTGTTAACCTAACATCAACTAATGAGTAATATTTATCATTCAGATATTTATCAGTTCAATAAACCTGTTCCTAGTTATTGGGAAGCAACTTCAAGTGAAAATCTAAATTTAGATAAACTTCAAAAAGATATTAGTTCAGAAATAGCAGTAATAGGTGGTGGTTATACTGGATTACTTTGTGCAATAAATTTGATTGAAAATTATAATCTAGATGTGGTTTTGGTTGAGGCTGGAAAAATAGGTTGGGGTGCTTCTTCTCGTAATGCAGGATTTTGCTGTCTACCTCCAAGCAAAATGTCTTATAAAAAAATGCAATCAGTTTATGGAACAGAGGAGACTAGAAAATTTTTTAAAAATTCTGTTGAAGGAGTTAATTATACTAAAGAATTAATTGATAATTATAATATTGATTGTGATGTAACGGGTGAAAATAATTTTGTTGTAGCTCATCACAAAAATAAATTTGATCAAATCAAAGGACAAGCAGAAGTTTATAAATCTGAATTTGGTATAGAGACTAAAGTTTATTCAAAAGAAGAATTTAACGAAGTAGGTCACGGTGGAACTGAACAATTTGGAGCTTTTTCATATAAACCTGGATTTGCAATCAATCCTTTAAAATTTGTAAATGGACTTGCAAAACATGCTTTATCTAAAAAGTTAAAAATCTATGAACATACAAAAGTTGAAAAAATTGAAAAAGACAATGGTTCTTATCTTTTAAGAACAAGTGAAGGATCAATAAAGACAAAAAAAATTGTAGTTGCAACTAATGGATTTTATCAAGAAGGATTAATTCCTGAAATGGATGGAAGGGTGTTACCTGTTATATCAAATATTATCGTAACTAGACCGCTTACAGATGAAGAGCTTAGCTTACATAACTTTAATACTTATGCACCAATAGCTAATTCTAAAAATCTTTTATATTATTATCGAAAGTTACCTGATAATCGAATTTTATTTGGAACTAGAGGAGATTTTGAAGGAAGCGATCAATCAAATCAAAATAGAGCAAATGATATGGAGAAATTTTTAAAAAATATTTTTCCTAAATGGAGCAATGTAACCATTGATTATAATTGGCGAGGTTTGATTGCATTATCTCAAAAGCTTACTCCTTCAATTGGTAAAATTGATAATGAAGAAATTTATTATGGATTTGGTTACAGTGGCGTAGGGGTTAGCGCTGCACCATGGACTGGAAAACAATTGTCTAAGCTAGTTTTTTCATCAAATAGCAAAGACTTAGATATTTCAACAATTTATAAAGGTTTACCTAAGAAATTTATTTTTCCACAATTAAGAGTGTTTTATTTTAAATTAGCAGTGTGGTTTTATAGAATTAAGGATAAGTTTAACATTTAATGATTGAGTTTATTGATATATTTTTTAATCAATACTTAAGGATATTTGTAGGTATTGTCCTAGTAGGTCTCATTTTGTTTTCTTTGTACTATAAATTTAAGAATAAATAATTGCTTATTATTGAAATTATAAAAGCTATTGAAATTGTTTTTTAAGCTCATAGACTGTTTTCAAACTGATTATGGATAAATTTTTACCATTTATATACATGATTGGATTGTTAATTTTAGTCCTACCTGCTTTTTTACAATCTAATTCTAAGTTAAAAATTTTTTTAAAAAACTTTTCAATATGGACAGTGATAGTATTAACAATTATTTCAATAATTTATATTTTTAATAATTAAAAAATATGAATACTATTGATTTTAAGAAGGTTGTGATTACTGTGATATTAGCTAAAATAGAGTTGTATGCTTAGTTATATTGTTCCATTTTTAATTCTGATTTTAGTTGTGGTGTTTATTCATGAATATGGACACTATTATTTTGCAAGAAAATATGGAGTGGGGGTTACTGATTTTTCTATTGGATTTGGTAAAGAATTATTTGGTTGGAATGATAAACATGGAACTAGATGGAAAGTTTGTGCTATTCCTTTAGGTGGATACGTCAAGTTTTTTGGAGATCGTAATGTGTATTCACAAGCCGATCATGAGGAAATTTTAGAAAAATATAATGAAGAGGAAAGAGATAAATTATTTATTTTAAAACCTTTATATCAAAGAGTATTAATTGTATTTGGGGGTCCTTTAGCAAACTTTTTATTAGCTTTAGCAATCTTCTTTTGTATTTATACTTTTGTTGGAAAAGATTTTACTCCTGCAGTTATTAGTGAAGTTCAAAAAGACAGTCCTGCAATGATTGGAGGCTTAAAAAACCAAGATATTATTTTAGAAATTGATGGCAATGAAGTTAAAAGCATCATGGAGGTTTCTAAATATATTACAATGTCTACATCTGACTTTATAGATTTTAAAGTAAAGCGTTCATATGATGAATTAATTTTAAAAGTAAAACCTAATATTGTTGAAGGTGAAGATGGTTTAGGAAATAAAATTAATAAAAGAATGGTTGGTATAAAACTTAGTGCCTACAATGATAAAATTAATCATGTTAAATTAGGTCCAGCACAAGCATTGTATCATGCAGCAAACGAAGTCTATTTCGTAAGTGTTTCTTCCTTGAAATACATTGGTGGAATGATCATGGGAAAAGCAGATACTTCCCAACTTGGAGGTCCTATTAGGATTGCAAAGATATCAGGACAAGTTGCAACCTTTGGAGTGTTAGCTTTTATTAGTATGATGGCTTATATTTCAATAAGTTTAGGCTTAATTAACTTGTTCCCTATACCAATGTTAGATGGTGGACACTTAATGTTTTATGCATTTGAAAAGGTTTTAGGTCGTCCTTTATCTCAAAAAACACAAGAAGGTTTTTTTCGAATCGGTTTGTTTTTATTGATATCATTGATGTTTTTCACCACATTTAATGACCTAAAAGACCTTGGTTTATTTAGATAATTTAAATTTCTAAATTGTTAAAAAATACAATAAAATCAACACTTATTTAAGTTTCAACTAGATATTGTATGTCTTTAAAAAAAAGACACTAAAAAAAAGCTTGATTTATCAACGTTTATGACAAGTATGAATATTAACCAACAAACCGGAGCTAAAATGAACAAAAAACAACTAGTAGCAAAGCTTTCTGGCTCTTTAAATCAGAGCAAAGCAGATGCTGAGCGAACTTTTGATACCATTACTAACACTATTTTAGATAGTCTTAAGAATGACGAGCCAGTGAAAATCGCTGGTTTTGGTACTTATAAAGTTGCTAAGCGAAAAGCTAGAGTTGGAAGAAACCCAAGAACTGGTGAGCAGATCCAAATCGCTGCTTCTCAGAAGGTAAAATTCTTACCAGCAAAAGCTTTAAAAGAAGTATTCAATAAATAATATTTTTTTAACAGCCCTAAACGATTGTAAAAACACGTTTAGGGCTGTTACTATATGCAAAAACTGCATACCCAATTTTCCTAATCAGCGTTAGTTTTTAATTTTTTTAAATTTATAACCCACCACTTTAACAAGTGGAGGTCTTATGACTAAAATAATAAAGAGTATATCTGCACCATTACTAAGTTTGGTATTTTTACTAAACATGAGTAGTGCGGGTATGGCAGAAACAACCGTTTCTGCTGAAGTGGGGTTTATATTTAACACTCTACTATTTTTAATTTGCGGTTTTCTTGTCATGTTTATGGCAGCAGGTTTTGCAATGTTAGAATCTGGAATGGTAACTTCAAGAAGTGTTTCAGTAATTTGTGCAAAGAATATAGGTTTGTATGCAATTGCTGGAATAATGTTTTGGCTAGTTGGTTACAACTTAGCTTATGGTATTCCAGAAGGCGGATACATTGGATCATTTACGCCATGGTCAGATGCAAGTGCAATTGACACGGGTTATTCAGATGGATCTGATTGGTTCTTCCAAATGGTATTCTGTGCAACAACAGTTTCAATTTGTTCAGGTGCTATGGCTGAAAGAATCAAGTTATGGCCGTTCTTCTTATTTGCAGCTATCTTAGCTGGTATTATTTATCCAATCGTAATGGGTTGGCAGTGGGGTGGAGGCTGGTTAGCAGAAATTGGCTTCTCTGATTTCGCTGGTTCAACTTTAGTACACTCAACTGGTGGTGCTGCTGCTTTAGCTGGTATCATTTTACTTGGTGCTAGAAGCGGAAGATTTGATAGTAAAGGTCAACCAAAAGCTTTACAACCTTTTGCTGCATCTTCAATTCCATTAGTAACAATAGGTGTATTTATCCTTTGGTTAGGTTGGTTTGGATTTAATGGTGGTTCACAATTAGCATTAGGTACTTTTGATGATGCAGTTGCGATCTCATCAATTTTTATCAATACAAATCTTGCAGCTTGTGGTGGAGTAATGGCCGCAGGTATCTTAACAAGATTAATGTACGGTAAAACAGATGTTATTCAAATGTTAAACGGAGCAATTGGTGGTCTAGTAGCAATTACTGCAGAACCATTAGCACCATCTCCATTTGCAGCAATTTTAATTGGAGCTGTTGGTGGATTAATCGTAGTGTTTGGAACTAAGTTGTTATTCAACTTCAAACTTGACGACGTTGTAGGTGCAATCCCAGCTCACTTATTTGCTGGAATTTGGGGAACACTTGCAGTGCCATTAACAAACGCTGATGCATCGTTCAGTGCACAATTAATTGGTGTACTTTCAATTAACATTTTTGTGTTTGCTGTGTCTTACATCGTATGGTCAATAATGAAAGGTACGTTTGGAATCAGATTAAGTAAAGAAGCTGAAACTAAAGGTACAGACGTTACTGAAACAGGTGTAATTGCTTACGCAATACGTGACTAATTGCATGCAATATAGAGGCTCTTCGATCTCCATGTCGTTATCTCATTGAAGAGCCTCTAAACAAAGAATTAACTAAATATCTCTCTCTAGTTAGTTATAACCAAAGGCCCCATTTCTGGGGCCTTTTTTTTACACATATGCTTATTTCTCATAACTCTTTTGACCTATCAGCAGTACTTAAAAACTAAATTTTTATTAAAAAGCTTCCAAAACAAGGAGAGATAATGATCAATAATTTAAAAAAAATATCATTAAGCTTAGTAGTAATTTTAAGCTTTACTAATTTTGCTTCAGCAGAAACAACTATGTCAGCTGAGGGACAATATATTTTCAATTCACTAGGATTTTATCTTGGCGGTGTTTTAGTTGCATTCATGGCAGCAGGTTTCTGTATGCTTGAAAGTGGATTAGTGACAACTAAAAGTGTATCAACAATTGCAGCAAAAAATATTGGTAAGTTTGCAATTTGCTCATTAATATTCTTTTTCTGTGGCTATAATTTAGCTTATGGAATTCCAGAAGGTGGGTTTATAGGTTCATTCTCAATGTGGAGTGATGCCTCAGAACTTTCAACAGGTTATTCAGATTATTCAGATTGGTTCTTTCAAACAATGTTTGTATGTGCAACTGCTTCAATTGTTTCTGGTGCAGTAGCTGAAAGAATTAAAATTTGGCCATTCTTTATTTTTGCAGCAATCATGGCTGGAATAATTTATCCAATTTCAATGGGTTGGCAGTGGGGTGGAGGTTGGTTAGCAACTTCAGGTTTCTCTGATTTTGCTGGTTCAACTTTAGTTCACGCTTGTGGTGGAGCTGCTGCTTTAGCAGGTGTTATATTATTAGGTGCTAGAGAAGGAAGATTTTCAAAATCTGGTGAAACAAAATCATTGGTTCCTTTCGCAGCGTCTTCAATACCATTAGTAACACTTGGAACTTTCTTATTATGGTTTGGCTGGTTTGGATTTAATGGATTTAGTCAACTTGCAATGGGAACTTTTGATGATGTGAATGCAATTAGTAAAATTGCAGTTAACACTCACTTGGCAGGAGCCGCTGGGACTGTAATGGCTGCAGTAGTTACAAGATTACTTGGTGGTAAAACTGATATTGTAATGATGCTTAATGGAGCATTAGCAGGATTAGTTGCTATTACAGCAGAGCCTTTAACTCCAAGTCCTTTATTAGCAATTTTAATTGGAGCTCTTGGATCATTAATTATGTATTTTGGTACTAAATTTTTAGAAAGTAAAAAAATTGATGATGTTGTAGGTGCAATTCCAGTTCATTTATTTGCTGGTATATTTGGAACTTTAGTTGTTCCAATGAGTAATCCAGATACAAATTTTGGAACACAGTTAACAGGTGTGATCGCAGTATGTTTATTTAGTTTCATACTTTCATACATCGTCTTTAGAGTTCTAAAGGCGACTATTGGTCTTAGAATTAGTGCTCAAGCTGAAAAACTTGGAACTGATGTTGCTGAGGTTGGTGTAAAAGCTTACGCGATCAGGGACTAAAATATCTCTCTATATATAACAATAAAAGGCTCCTTAGAAATAAGGAGCTTTTTTTTTTTATTTTGAAATATCTTTTAATGTTTCTAGGACTTCTTTGGCGTGATCTTTTACTTTAACGTTTTCCCAGATTTTTAGAATTTTACCTTTTTTATCAATTAAAAAAGTTGTTCTGTTTATTCCCATAAATTCACGTCCCATAAATTTTTTCTTACCCCAGACTTTGTATTTTTTAAGTACTTTGATCTCTTCATCTGCAAGTAAATCAAATTTAATTTTATATTTATCTCTAAATTTATCGTGACTTTTTAGGCTATCTTTTGATATTCCATATACTTCACAGTCTAACTTTTTAAATTTAGCTAACAATTTATTGAAGTCATTAGTTTCAATTGTGCATCCAGGTGTATCATCTTTTGGATAAAAGTATAAAACTACATATTTTCCAATTGAATCTTTTAAAGAATATTTATCCTTTGAGGTCGATGGAATTACAAAACTTGGTGCTTTAGAATTTATTTTTAACATAGTTCTAGCTATATAATCCTTTTTTGATATTTTAAAATAAAATAATTAAAATAAAATCAACTTATACTGCTAATTTTTTATGACTGAAATTAAAACTATAAATGCTGATGAAGCATATCAAATGGTTCAAGAAAACAAATGTAATCTAATTGATATAAGAGAATTGAATGAATTAGAACTTGCTGGAAGGGTAGAGAACGCTAACCATATTCCAATGGGAAACTTAGACATTCTTCTTGATCCAGAAAGCGATGTTTTTAAGAGTGGTCAGTTAGACAAGGATAAAGAAATGGTTTTGTTTTGTGCTGGAGGAGTAAGATCTGAAATGTCAGTGAAATCTTTAATAACAAAAGGTTATAAAAATATTTCCCACATCGAGGGTGGTTTTGGATCTATAAGTAATAGTAATTTTAAAATAGTTTAATTTATTTTAAATTCATCTAAGGCATATTCTAATCGGTCTTGCCCCCAAAAAATTTTATTATTTACTATAAAAGTTGGAGCTCCGAATACTTCTTTTTCAAAAGCTTCCTGAGTTAATTGTTTTAAATTATCTTTGATATTTTGATTATTTATTGAATTAAAAAATTGATCTTCATTGATTGTTAATTTTTTTAAAAGAGATTTGATATTATCTTTAACAGACAAATCTACATCATCTTTCCAATAAGCTTCAAAAAAAGAATTTAAATAATTTCTTTTTTTATCTTCCTCGACACAAAGATAACCTCTCATAACACTTAGAGAATTAATAGGAAACTTAGAATTCCATTTAAAAATAATATTATTTTTTTTTGCAACAAGCTCACAATCATTTTGCATATTTTTCATTTTATATTTATTAAAAGCAGGTGCAGTAATACCTGCTAAATTATGAAGTCCACCAAGCAATATGGGTTTTAGCTTGAAATTAATGCCACTTATCTTTAAAATTTTTTTGTAAGCAATGTAGGCATATGGACTAATTATATCGAAATAAAAATCTATATGATTACTCATATAGGTTTAATCTTTTGGCGTAAAAAATTCTAATTATCCAATAAACAAACAATCCAATAGGTCCAATTAAATAAGTAATTATCAGAGGCACAGCCATCAATACTTTATTTATAAAGTATTTTTGAGAGTCCTTAACAATCCAACCACCAACAAATAAATTTATAGCCACAAAGTGCGTCCAGAAAAGAGTTAGGTATAAATTGTCTTCAAATAATCGCGATAGCTCAACTAAACCAAGATATAAACTAAAATTAGCATCAAAGTCGTAACCAATTGTGAAAGATCTGTATAAAATATAAATATAAACACCGCTCAACAATAAAAAAGGAAATATTGAAGTTACCAAATATCTACACAAATGTGATTGTGGAAATATTATTAACATGAACCAAAAGGGTATAACTCCTAAATTGATCCACATGTAAAGTACATCAATTGTAAAATAGTTATAAATTTGTTCGATCATATTTATATTATATAAAATCTAACCATGATTCCTATAAGAAATAAAAGAAAAACTCTTCAAGTTACCGTTGATGAAATGCGAAATTTTGCCTTTGCTTACATTGAAAAATATGCACCCTCAAAACAACAACTCAAAACATATTTATTGAAAAAATATATGAAGCTTTCAGTATCAGATACTAGGAAAAAAGATGTTAACAAGTTAATTGATATTGTTTTGTCTGATTTAGAAAAAAATAAATTCATTAACGATCAATTTTATTCAGAAAGTAAAGCAAGGAGTATGATCCAAAGAGGGAACTCAATAAATAAAATTAGAAATTATTTATTAGGCAAAGGAATTGATGATAGTTTTATTAAAGATACAGTTGATAAAATAAAGGATGATAATTCTGACCAGGATTTTTTTTCAGCAATAAAATTATGTAAGAAAAAAAGAATAGGACCAGCACGAACTGAAGATAATAGATCATTGTTTTATAAAAAAGATATATCGTTACTTGCAAGGAATGGATTTGATTTTGAAACATCAAAAAAAGTGATGGATATTGATAAAAACGAATATGAAAAAATAATTAAATTACTTTAATTTTCTTTTTTTCTCTTCATCAACAAGGTGGTTTATTTTATTTCTAATATAATTTTTAACAAAAACAAAAACTAGTAATCCAAAAATTGAAACAGATACTATTATTATTAAAATAATTCTTAATTGTTCGTCCATTAAATTATATTTTTACTTTTTAAAATTAAACTTGGATTTTTTAAATCATTCTTACCATATAATATTTCATTACCATTAAAGTCTTTAACTGATCCTCCAGCATTTTCTAAAATTGCATGTCCCGCTGCAATATCCCACTCGTAAGCTCGAGGCTCAGCAACATAACCATCAAATTCACATGCAGCGACAACACAAAATTTCAAAGAACTTTTCATACGAGTATTTTCCTTTACCCCAAGTTCATCATAAATTTTTTGTATCTCAGGTTTAATTTTATTGCTGTATGAAATAAACTTAAGTGGTTTGGTTCTTTTAGAAGGCAGCTCAAAAAGATTTATGGTTTTGTTATTTGTAAATTCAAAAGATTTACCCTTACCATAAGAATAAAACATTCTTTTTTTAGCTGGAGCATTTATTAAACCTGCTACAGGTTTATTATTAATTATTAAGCCAGCATTAATAGTAAATTCCTCTAAATTGTTTATATAATCATAAGTTCCATCTATTGGATCTACTAACCAGAAATTTTTTAATGAGTTACCTTTATTTTCAGATGTTTCTTCTGAAATAATTGGAATATCAGGTGTTACTTTTGATAATTGGTTAGATATAAATTTATTTACTTCGATGTCGCCATTGCTTACTGGTGTATTATCTGATTTAATTTCTTTGCTTAATCCTTCTTTTCTTAATCGAAGAGCCAAATCTCCTGCAGATAAGAAACTATTAATTAAATCTTCGACAATTTTTTGTAAATCCATTTTTATTTACCAATTTTTTTTAATTCGATATTTTTTGCATTAATTACTTTTTTACCTGCATTTTCAAAGTTTACAGTAACTTTATCATTTATAATTGATTGTACTTGTCCAATACCCCAGTCTTTATTCATAGGATTTGTGACTTTGTCACCTGGCTCATAATCTAAAATCATTTAATTTAACTTATATTGCAAATAAGTATAAATACCACCTTATGAATAAAGAATTAAACTCTATCGGAATTAACAAAAAACCTGAAGATACTACAGTAGTAGTTGCCATGTCTGGTGGAGTAGATTCCTCTACTGTAGCTGGGATAATGAAAAACGAAGGTTACAAAGTGATCGGTATCACACTTAAACTTTACGATGATGGAAAAGAAGTTGCTAAATCTAAGCAGTGTTGTTCAGGTCAAGATATATTGGATGCTAAACGTGTTGCTCACAAATTAGGCATTGAACATAAGATTTTATACTATCAAGATAAGTTTAAACAAGGTGTGATAGATAATTTTGTTGATAGTTATTTAAAAGGTGAAACACCAATACCATGTGTTCAATGCAATCAAACAGTAAAGTTTAAAGATTTATTTGAAGTATCAAAAGATATGAAAGCGGATGCATTAGTTACTGGTCATTATGTAAAAAACATAACTGAAAATAACACCAACAATATGTATAGAGCAATTGATGAAAATAGAGATCAAAGTTATTTTTTATTTAACACAACAAGAGAGCAATTAGATTATTTAAGATTTCCTTTAGGCGGAATGTTAAAAGACAAAACAAGAGAGATTGCTAAAGAGTTAGATTTAAATGTTGCTGACAAACCTGATAGTCAAGATATTTGTTTTGTTCCCAATGGTGATTACGCATCTGTAATAAGAAAATTTAGACCAGACTCTTTTCAAAAAGGAAATATTAAAAATTTAGATGGAAAAGTAATAGGTGTTCACGATGGTATAATAAATTTTACAATTGGACAGAGAAAAGGAATAAAAGTTTCAGATAAAGAGCCTTTGTATGTTTTAAAAATAAATTCAGATAATAATGAAATTATTGTTGGACCTAAAGAGTACCTAGGTAAAAAGGATATACATCTGAAAGATTTAAATTTATTAACTGATAAAAAAGATCTTGATCAAAATATATTTGTTAAAGTTAGATCAACAGGCAGTCTTCTTGAGGCAAAAGTAGATTTAAATAATGATAATACTGCCCATGTTCATTTAATAGAGCCTGAGGATGGAATATCTCCAGGACAGGCATGCGTATTCTATAGCAAAGACCAATATGGTCATAGAGTTCTTGGCGGTGGTTGGATTAAAGAATAAAAGAACTATTTCTTCTTATTTTTTCTTTTTGCTCTTCTCTTTTTGGAGCCTTGTTTTCTTCGACCCCTATGTTTCTTCGGATAACTCATTTAGTCCTATTTATTAATTTATTGACGTTTTTTACGGGATATAGCATTGTCTTTTAAACATATCAAATTTTATTATGAGCAATTCTTTTAAAACATTTTTAAAACATACTGCTAAAGATTTTCACAATCAGTCTGTAAATCCACCAATTGTGCGTGCATCAACGATTATTTTCAAATCGATGCAAGATATTAGAAAAACCCAAGAGAAAGCTAAAAAAAATCCTACTGGTGGTCATTTTGATTATGGAAGACAAGGAACTTCAACGACTCATATATTGCAACAAATTTTATCTAAGCTTGAAGAAAGTTATTTTACTTTTTTAACACCTACTGGATTTGGAGCAGTGTTCCTTGCAATCTTCAGTGTTACAAGACCTGGTGATGAAATTATTGCAGCTGACCCAGTTTACAGTCCAACAAGACTATTGACTCAAGATTTTTTAAAAGAATTTAATATCAAAACAACTTTTTATGATCCACACGATCTTAAGACATTAGAAAAAGCAATTACCAAAAAAACTAAATTAATTTTTGTAGAAAACCCTGGAAGTAATACTTTTGATTTTCAAGATTTAGGTAAAATTATTTCAATTGCAAAAAAACATAAAATTTTAACAGCAATTGATAATACGTGGGGAACTCCATATTTTTTAAAACCTATTAAACTCGGTTTTGATATGGCAATTGTTTCAGCAACAAAATATTATTCAGGTCACTCAGATGTAATGGGAGGAAGTTTAGCGGTTAATAAAAAAGTATTTCCAAAAGTAAAAGCAACAGAAAGAGTTACAGGTTTAAGATTAGGACCTGATGATGCCTATTTAATTACAAGAGGATTAAGAACTTTAGATGTAAGATTAGATAGACATAGAGAAAATGCGAAAAAAGTAGCAGAATTTTTATCTAAATTTAAAAACATAAAACTATTGTATCCATTCAAAAAAGACTCTTACAATTTTAGAATGTGGAAGAAATATTATTCAGGTGCTTCAGGTTTAATGGGCTTAAGAATAAAAGCTAAAAGTGAAAAGGCAGTTGTAAAATTTGTAAATAATTTAAAATTATTTGGACACGGTTACAGTTGGGGAGGGTTTGAAAGTTTAGCTTTACATCAAAATGTTAGAGAGCAAGGAAATAGAAGTTATCTTAAATTAGCAAAAAATGAGTATATAGTTAGATTGCATATTGGTTTAGAGGATCCTAGCGACCTTATCGCAGATATTAAGCGGGCCCTAAAACACCTAAAGTAATTAATGGCTTCAGAAAAGTTTATTAGAAATAAAACAGCTTTAATTACATTATTAGCAGCATGTTTTGTAGTTTTAGTTTCTTTAGGAGTAAGACAAACCTTTGGATTATTTTTTTCGGACTTTAAAAATGATTTAAATATTTCCCTAACCGAATCTGGCTTATCAATTGGTCTACAAATGTTGATGTGGGGATTAACAGGACCTATTTTTGGAGCAATTGCAGATAAATATGGTGGCCACAAAGCTATAATGTTGGCTTTTATATTTTATATTTTAGGAATTTATTTTTTATACGCTGGTCCAAATACCAATCTCTATTTCCAACTGGATATGGGTATATTAATCGGTATTGGTTTGGGCGGTACTGCAATTAGTATACCAATGTCTGTAGTGGGAAAACATTTCCCACTGTCTAATAGAACAATTGCAATGAGTATAGTCACAGCAGTTGGTTCATTCGGGTACTTTGTTTCACCAATTTTTACAAATCTATCTTTAAATAATAATGGATGGGAAGTCACTCTTCTATGGTTTTTGTTATTTTTGATTATGGGATTAATCATTTCTTTTTTTGTAAGATCACCATCTAGTGACCAAATTTTAGAAAAATCAAATGATCAAAATACTTCGCAGGCATTAAATGAAGCCTTTAAAAATAAAAGTTATATTTTGTTAGTGTTAGGTTTTTTTGTGTGTGGATTTCATATCACTTTAGTTGGAACTCATGTTCCAACATACGTTATTGATAGAGGATTAGAAAGTTGGACCGCAGCAGCAATCTTATCTTTAATAGGATTATTTAATATTTTTGGATCATTATTTAGTGGATATCTATCAACTAAAATGAGTAAGAAAATTATTTTGAGTGCAATTTATGCTCTTAGAGGTCTATCAATAATTTTCTTTATATTTCTTCCTCCTAGTACACTTAATGCATTTATATTTGGAGCAAGTTTTGGTTTTTTATGGCTATCAACTGTTCCAGCCACAAGTGGTATCGTTGCACATATTTTTGGAACAAAATTTTTAGGATTATTGTATGGAATAGTATTTTTAAGTCATCAAATAGGATCTTTTTTTGGTGCTTATCTAGGAGGCTTATTTTATGATCTATATGGATCCTATGATTATGCTTGGTATTTAGCAATTATGTTGTCGGTGTTTGCAGCAATTGTTCATTTACCTATAAAAGAAGAGCCAGTATTAAGATTAAGAACAGAATAAAAAATTGAAACAAAATATTTTACAAAAAATTAATAGTTCCAATAAACCTTATATTATTTATAAATCAAAAAAAGGATTTGATCTTTATACTGAATTTACTGAAAAAAAAATTCTATCATCAAAAAATACAGTACAGTTTTTAAATAAATTTAATAAAAAAAAAATTAAATTAAAAAAAACTGATTTATATATTGGTTTTTTTGGCTATGAGCTTCTTAACAATTTAATAGGAGTAAAAATTCCTAAGCAAAATTCTAATAATTTTCCAAAAGGAATTTTTTACAAACCAAGTAAAATAATTAATTTAAACGAGAAGTTAATTGATTTTAATAAAACAAAAAAGAATTACTCAAAATTTAAAATTAATATTAATTTAAAAACATATAAAAAAATTTTTGAAAATTTTAAAAAAAAGATAAAAAAAGGGGAAACCTATCAAATTAAAATTTGCACAAAATATAAAAACAATTCAATTATAGATCCATTAGAGTTTTTTTGTAGATTGTCTAAATCTAATTTGGCTCCAGAGGCATTTTTAATAAAAGATAAAAATTATTCTATAATTAGCTGTTCGCCTGAAACATTAATTTTAAAGAAGGGTAATATTATTGAAACTAAACCAATAGCTGGAACTTTAAAAAAAAATAAAACTTTGAATAAAAAAAAGGCATTAAATTTTTTTAGAAAAAACATTAAAGAAACAAAAGAGCATAATATGATAGTAGATATGGAGAGAAGTGATTTATCAAAAATATGTTTACCCGGATCAGTTAATATAGCCAAACAAAAAACTGTTGAGGAATACAAAGATCTTTTTCATTATGTAAGCTTGATTAGAGGTAAAGTTAAAAAAAATACATCCACTTTAGACATTATTAAAGCAATGATGCCTGGAGGTTCAGTTATTGGCTGTCCTAAAATAAGCACTCTAAATCTTTTGAATAATCAAGAAAAAGAAAACAGAAACATTTACACCGGTAGTTTTGGTTTTATAAAATTTAATGGGGATATGAGATTTAATATAATTATTAGGTCAATTTTAAATTATAAAAACACATCTGAAATTTCTGTAGCTTCAGGTGTAGTTGTAGATAGCACTGCAAAACATGAATTTAATGAAAATTATATAAAAGCAAAAGCTTTAATAGATTTGTTCAAATGATATATGTAATTGATCATAAAGATTCCTTTACACATAACATTGTGCACCAATTTTCTTTATTTGATAGAGTTGAGTGTAGTGATTTTAATGAAATTAATAAATCAAAATTAAATAAAGCTTCAACTATAGTACTTTCACCAGGACCAGGTTCACCAAAAGATTACCCCTTAACCACAAAAATATACAAAAAATACAAAGGTAAAAAAAAAATTATTGGAATTTGTTTGGGATTTCAACAAATCCTATTTTCTGAGGGAGGAAAAATAATTGAACAAAATAAAATCTATCATGGCTTTCAATCAGACGTAATAGTAAATGAAAATAGTAAGTTATATAAAAAAGGCCAAATATTTAAAGTTGGGCGTTATCATTCATTAAAGTTGAAAGAGCCTTTTGAAGCTAAAAATTTTGATATAACTATGAGATGTGCTATTTCGGGTTCTGCAATGTCTATAGAAAATAGAATTGATAAAGTTTATGGATTTCAATTTCACCCAGAATCATTTTTAACAATCAATGGTAACACTCTTATTAAAAAAATCTTATCAGCTAAGTAATCTTAAAGAAGTTTCTTTTAAAGATCTTTGGGGGTCCAGAGGTGTATTTACAACAATGCGAATGGTTGGAAAACCTTCTAAGTTAATTTTACTGAAACCACATATTGAAAACTTAATTAAATCTACAAAAAAATATGGCATAAGAAAAAAAAATTTAAAAAGCACTATCAAAGATTTAATTAAAATAAATACTTTATACAAAGGTCCTGACAATTTATTTAGAATTGCACTCAATAAAAAACTTATTTCTATATCAATAAGAAAAAGACCAAAACTTAAAAAAAACTTTAGTCTTTTATTATTTAGATATCAAAGAATTGAGCCAAATTATAAAAATCTTTATTATAAAAAAATATTAGCAAAACTTAGTAAGGTTGACTCTTCTAAATTTGATGTTGCTTTAGTTGCAAACAATAAAATATTAGAAACTGGTACTTCAAATTTAGTCTTTGTTAAAAATGGAAAAATATTTTCTCCAAAAAAAAATTGTTATTTTGGAAATACACTTAAGTTTATAAGTAAAAAAGTTAAAATTAGTTTTAAAGATATATCAATTAAAGAAATTAACGATTATGAGGAGATAATTCTCATTGGATCAGGTAAGGGAGTTACATCGGTGTCAAAAATAGATGAATTAAAATGGAAAAGTAGAAATAATATTTCATTTATTAAACTAAGCAAAATATATAATACTTTAATTTAAACATGAGAGATCCAAACAACCCTTGTTTATTTTGTGATTCAAAAAAAAGTGGTATTGCTCACGAAAATGATCTTGCTTATGCAAGTTACGACTCTTACCCTGTTTCAGATCATCACTGTTTAATAATTCCGAAGCGACATATTAAAGATTATTTTGACATGACTAATGATGAGTTGATTGCGTGCAATGATCTTATGCAAATAATTAAAAATGAGATTTTAGAAAAAGATAATACTGTAAAAGGGTTTAACATTGGAACAAATGCAGGAAAAATTGCAGGTCAATCTATACTGCATTGTCATATACATTTGATACCAAGAAGAGAAGGTGACGTTGATAACCCACAGGGTGGGGTAAGATCAGTAATTCCTAATAAGCAACATTACAAACGTAAACCGTAAGTTGTTATTAATGACAATATTGACCAATAGTTTTGGTTGAACTCTTCATTTAACTAGATTAGAAAATCTCAAATTAACTTTATAAATATTTAAAAATTATGTTATCTACAAATCCTTTTTCAATTTTAGCCGAAACAGTCTCACCTTTTGCAATGCAAAGTTTTATAATTGCTATGGTTATTTTGATTGCAGTTGGAACAATTATTCAAATGATTGTTCACAAAAATGTTACTTATTTTTTTAACAACGCAAAAAAAGCAAAAGCAAATGCTGTTAAAGAATTGAGCACAGGAGAAAGAGCTTCAATTATCGCAAAGACAACAGTTTATGATATTGGGACAACAGCAGAACTTGGATTTGGAAAAAGAAGACTTGCGCACGTTCTTGGAATGTATGGAACAATATTATTTTGGATTGCATCAGCTGTTTTAGTATTTTGTTATACAGGAGCTGACAAACCTACTTCATCTACTTGGTCTATGGTTTGGCATGTAGGAGCAATACTTACATGTGTTGGTGGTTATTGGTTCTGGTTTTTCTTAAGAGTAGATGTATCTGCGGAAGCGCATCCATGGTACAGAATAATTAAAGCTGATTTATTTGTTTTAGCTTTATTAGCTTGTTCGACTTTTGGTTTATTGTGGTCTTACACACAATCTAATGGTCAAGCAGGATTATCTTATTTATTTTTGACTTTATTTGTTCTTTCAAATTTAGTTTTATTTGGAGGAGTTTATTGGTCTAAATTTGCACACATGTTTTATAAACCTGGTGCAGCAATCCAAAAAAATTTAGCAGAAGCAGATGGTTCACGAGACAACTTACCTCCTCCTGCTGACGCGCCTGAACAGTTTGGTTTAGGTATTAAAAGAGAACAACCTAAACACTATTAATATGATGAAATTAAAAAAGGAGAATAAATAATTATGTCAACTTTCGTATACATGACAAGATGTGATGGCTGTGGTCACTGTGTGGATATTTGTCCATCAGATATTATGCACATAGATGAAAATATCAGACGTGCAAAAAATATTGAACCTAACTTTTGTTGGGAATGTTATTCATGTGTAAAAGCATGCCCAAATCATGCAATTGATGTAAGAGGTTATGCTGATTTTGCTCCTATGGGTCATAGCGTTAGAGTTAGAAGAGAAGAAGAAAAAGGAACAATCTCATGGAAGATCAAATTTAGAAATGGAACAGAGAAAAACTTTGTTTCTCCAATTACCACAAAACCATGGGGTAAATTTATTCCAAAACTTGCTGAAGGTGATAAACCAAACCAAGGTGAGATTAATTCACAAAGACTTTATACTGAACCAGAAGGTTTAAATATTGACGGTGAACTACCATCAGTTCCAAAAGAGTCATTTAAAAAAGGAGTTTATTACTAATGGCTAGACACAAGACACATTACGAAGATTGCGATATATTAGTTGTTGGCGGTGGTATGGCTGGAACGGGTGCTACGTTCGAAGCTAGACACTGGGGAAGAGATATGAAAATTGTTTGTGTAGAAAAAGCAAACATAGATAGAAGTGGAGCTGTTGCTCAAGGTCTTTATGCAATCAATTGTTACATGGGAATGCAATGGGGAGAAAATCAACCTGAAGACCATGTTAGATATGCTAGAAACGATTTAATGGGAATGGTTAGAGAAGATTTAGGTTACGACATGGCTAGACATGTAGACTCTACTGTTCACATGTTTGATGAATGGGGTCTTCCAATGATGAAAAATGAACAAACTGGAAGATATTTAAGAGAAGGTAAATGGCAGATCATGATTCATGGTGAAAGTTACAAACCTATTGTTGCTGAGGCGGCAAAAAAATCTGCTGACAAAATTTATAATAGAATAATGATCACTCATTTACTTATGGATGAGTCTCAAGATAATAGAATTGGTGGAGCTGTAGGTTTCAACATGAGAACGGGTGATTTTCATGTATTTAGAGCAAAAGCTGTTATAGTTGCAGCTGGTGGTGCTTCTCACATCTTCAAACCAAGAGCAGTTGGAGAAGGAATGGGTAGAACTTGGTACGCTCCATGGAGTAATGGTTCAGCTTACGCACTTCCGATTGCTGCTGGAGCTAAAATGACACAAATGGAAAATAGAATTGTGTTATGTAGATTTAAAGATGGTTATGGTCCTGTTGGAGCCTATTTCTTACACTTAAAAACATATACTCAGAATGCTAATGGTGAGAATTATGAGAAAAAATGGTATGATCAAACTAAAGAGCTAGTTGGAGAATATATTGATCATCATCCAACACCTACTTGTTTAAGAAACCATGCTTTTATTCAGGAAGTTGCTGCCGGTGGTGGACCAATTCATATGGTTACAACTGAGGCTTTCCAGGATCCACACTTAGAGACAGTTGGTTGGGAGAACTTCTTAGGAATGACTGTTGGTCAAGCTGTAGTATGGGCGTCTCAAAACATTGACCCTAAATACACAAACCCTGAATTAACAACCTCAGAACCTTATGTAATGGGTTCACACGCTACTTGTTCAGGAGCTTGGGTGAGTGGTCCAGAAGATTTATCTCCACCAGAATATTTCTGGGGTTATAACAGAATGCTTACAATTGATGGGTTATTTGGTGCTGGAGACACTGTGGGTGGAAGTGCTCATAAGTTTTCATCTGGATCTTTCACAGAAGGTAGATTAGCTGCTAAAGCTGCTGTTAAGTATATCGAAGATAAAAAAGCTGAAGGTGTTAAGGTTTCAGACAAACAATGTGAAGATTTTAAAGCTATGGTCTACAAACCACTTGAAAACTACACTGTTGCACAAAACGAAATAACAGGAGGAACTGTTTCTCCTAGTTATATATCACCAATACAAGGTCTACAAAGACTACAGAAGATTATGGATGAATATGTAGGTGGTATTACATCTAATTATATGACCAATGGCAATATGTTGAAAAGAGGCCTTGAATTGCTTGAATGGCTTCAAGAAGACCTTGAACATGTTGGTGCTGAGGATTATCACCAATTGATGAGAGCTTGGGAATTAAAACATAGAGCTTTAACTTCTCAGTGTGTAACTGAACATACTTTATTTAGAGAAGAAACTAGATGGCCAGGATACTATTATAGAGGAGATCATATGAAACTTGATGATGATAATTGGCATTGTCTGACAGTTTCTAGAAGAGATCCAAAAACTGGTAAATTTAGTATGGAGAAGGTTCCTGTCTACCACATCGTGGATGAGAACGAGAAGAAAAAAGCTTCTTAAGATACTTTAATTAGAAATAGATAAGTTATGGATATTTTATCAAAAAAAGACGATGAAATATATGAGTTGGCTAAACCTATTTGGTTCAATCTAATCAAATCATCAAACCTTAAAGATTATGGTGGATTTACTAGAGATTTTTCAACTCAGATGCTCTTTGGAGCCAATGAAGTAGAGCTTGGAAAACAATGGGCTAACAATAAGCTAATTACAAATCTTCATGAAACTTTCGAGCCCTTTGGTTGTCTTAGAAGAGGAGAGCATATAACCGTTTTGATAAAACAGACCAACAAAGAAATACCAGGAGAATTTTTGGGAAGGTTGGTTTTAGGTGTTGAGGATGGAATGGTTAAAGTTTTTGGTGCAACGATCTATTAGAAAAAAATTTATCTAATTTTTTAAAATAATATTTGACAATTTGTTCTCTGGGTGTATTGACGCACTTAATGCAATTTTCTAACGTAAAAATTTTCAATAAACTTACTAGCTTAAAAGTTTCTTTAGTGAAAACAGGTATATTTTTAAGTCTAGCTGCTTATTGGGGAGTTATTATAGTTGGAACTTTTATTACTTTTAACTAAATTGTTTTTAAACAATTTAATTATTTAAATGGATGTATTTTTACCCATCGCTCAAGTTTTTGTTAATCCAATAGAAATACTTATATTAAGCGCAATCGTTGGTGTCCTTTCTGGATTGTTTGGAGTAGGTGGTGGTTTTTTAATGACACCTTTTTTAATTTTTTTAGGAATTCCTCCTGCTTACGCAGTTGCAAATGAAGCTAACAATATCTTAGCCACTTCAGTTTCTGGTTCAACAACGCATTATTTAAAAAATACTTTAGATTACAAAATGGGTTTAATGATTGTCATTGGTGGTGCTATAGGTACCTCATTAGGAATTTTTACTTTTTCTTATTTTAAAGGTATCGGAAAGATAGATACGGTAATTTCTTTAGCTTATATGTATATTTTAGCAATCATTGGGTCTTTAATGTTAGTCGAAAGTCTAGGAGAAATAGATAGAGCAAAAAAGAACATTTTAGTTAAAAAAAAATTACATGTTCATTATTGGATCCATGGTCTTCCTTTAAGAATGAGATTTCCAAAATCAAAGTTATATGAAAGTATTTTTACTCCTATAATTATTGGTTTAGTTGTTGGTTTTATTGCCGCAATAATGGGAATAGGTGGAGCATTTATATTGGTACCAGCAATGATTTATATTATAAAGATGCCAACCAAACTTGTTCCTGGAACATCGCTTTTTGTTACTATTTTTGTAAGCGTAATTGTTACTTTCTTGCATTCATTTAATTATGGCTCGATTGATTTACTTTTAGTATTTCTACTTGTTATTGGTTCTATAATTGGTGTTCAGATTGGACAAAAACTAGGAGAAAAAATTGATAGCTCAGGATTAAGAGCATTGATGGCTATTTTGATTTTAGCAGTTGGTATTGCTATTGCTTACGACTCATTTTTTGCAGATCATGATACAAATGAAACAAACACTTCTGTAATTCCTGACTTAAATTTCTTCTCACAATTTATTTTAGATTTTTCTAATGAGATGCCATTCTTTTATGGCTTATTTTCAATAATGTTTGCAATATTTCTAGGTGTAGCAGCAGCATTTATAAGAAGATTTTTTTCAAATTTTAAAAAACAAATGTTGATGAAATCTTAATTAAGTAAGTAAAGATATAATTCAATAGTCCCTAAACAAACAATCCCAACAGTAGCCATTCCAACAAATCCAACCACAAAAGGTTTGTATCCCATATTTTTTATATCTCTTAAATTTGTAGACATACCAATTGCTGCCATTGCCATTGTTAAGAATATTTTTGATAAAGATTTAATACCATCTACAATGCTAAGCCAAAGTTCACTATTGTTTATAATAAAAAGTTGATCACCAACATTTCGAACGATAATCATTACAACAAATCCAAGTACAAAATAGGGAAAAATATCAATTATTGAGTATTTTTTTTCTTTAGTTTGTCCTCTGTTATAAAGATAAGCAAACAAAGGTATCATAATAATCAAAAAAGTATTTCTTATTAGTTTAGTAACTGTTGCTACATTTAAAGTCTCTGGACTATTGAATTGTTGATCATAGATCAATCCAGCCGCCGCTACTTGCGCTGTTTCATGTATAGAAGTTCCTAAAAATAAACCAATTAGAAGTGGTTCACCATTAAAATAAAAATTTGCAAAGTATGGGTAGATCAACATTGAAAGAATTCCAAACAAAGTGATATTCGCAATCGCATAAGATATCTCATTTTTTTTTGCACCAATAACAGGAGCAGTTGCCATGATTGCTGTTGTTCCACATACTGTGCTTCCTATAGAAATAAGATAAGCCATATTCCTAGGAATTTTTAATTTGTTGATCAAAAGTTTAATGACAACCAATACACTAACGATACAAATTATTATTAAAGGAATAGCAATTGCACCAAATTCAAGAAACTCAAAAGGTTTTAATTGAATTCCTAAGCAAATAATTCCAAGTTTTAAAATATTTTTTTGAGTAAAATCTAAACCTCTTATGAAACTTTCTCTTATTTTAAAAACATTTCCAAAGAACATTCCTAAAAGGATTGCTATCATTGCGGTAGATATAGGACTTTTTTCATATCCTAATAACTCGGTGCCAATAATATTATTAAAACCTTGTGATAGTGTGTAAAGAACAAACGCAAGTATAATACCGGGCAAAAGTACCAGGTACTTATTTTGAGCCATAAATTTGAGTTTTTAATTAAGCACTTCTGTAAAGCTTAGTCATTACAAATTCTCTATGACCTAAAGCTTCAGCACAAGTTAACCTTCCATTAGCTGTTCTAATAGTTGCTTTAATTAGTTCATCACCAGCTTGATCCAAATTCATTTCTCTAGAAAGAATTTTAGAAACATCACAGTCGATATGTTCTTTCATGCTGACTGCTGTTAATGGATTAGCTGTTAATTTAACAACTGGTTCAATTGGGTTTCCAATAATATTTCCTTGTCCTGTCGGGAACAAGTGAATATTAAAACCACCAGCAGCTTGTAAAGTAACACATTCAGCTGCAGCTGATGAAGTATCCATAAAATATAATCCTGGACCTTTTTGTGGTTCTTCAGCAGGTGTTAAAACATCTACAAATTGTCTTGATCCTATTTTTTGAAAATTTCCAAATGCTTTTTCTTCAATTGTAGTTAGTCCTCCAGCAATATTTCCAGCTGTTGGTTGACTTTCTGATAAATCATCTGTTGCTTCTTTTAAAATAAAATCGTTGTATTCATTCCAAGTTTTTTTAAACTTCTCTTGTGCTTCTGGAGTTTTACCTCTTTTTTCACAAACAGTTTCTGCACCTGTTAGTTCCGAAGTTTCACCAAAACACAAATGAACCCCTAATGGCTCCAATTTGTCCATTAGATTTCCAACTGTAGGATTAGATGCAAGACCTGAAGTAGTATCAGACTCTCCACATTTTACAGAAATCCAAAGATCACTTATTGGACACTCTTCTCTTTGTTTTTCAGAAGCCCACATTGAAAATTCTTGAGCTTTTTTTGAGGCTTTCATGATTGTCTCAATGTCACCAGCACCCTCAATGCTAAAACCTTCAACAGGTTTTCCAGTTTTTGCTACTTCATCAACAATTCTTTTTGTCCATTTTGGCTCAATACCAATAATTATGGCAGCAGCAACATTTGGGTTTTTTGCTGTACCTATCATTGTTCTAAAATGTAACTCTAAATCAGCACCAAACTGCAGTCTTCCATACGAGTGAGGTAGCGCAATGGTGCCTTTGATATTGTTTGCAACAGCTTCTGCACAAG
This sequence comes from Candidatus Pelagibacter sp. HIMB1623, assembly GCF_052047695.1. Lineage (NCBI taxonomy): Bacteria > Pseudomonadati > Pseudomonadota > Alphaproteobacteria > Candidatus Pelagibacterales > Candidatus Pelagibacteraceae > Candidatus Pelagibacter > Candidatus Pelagibacter sp. HIMB1623. The sequence goes on along the minus strand of NZ_JBNAJN010000001.1, from coordinate 9,573 downwards.
CATTAGAAATATCATCTACAGGTAAAATAATTACATGATTTCTTGTTCCGGCTCTGCCGTTTTCTCTTTTATAACCTAAAAAACTTTTTGGGATTTCCATATTACTACCACTTCTTTGTTTTAACATTGTGAACGTGTACGTGTTCACCTTTTTTAATTGATTTGACTACTTTACCAATATCGTGACCATATTTAATAATAGTGTCACCTTCATTTAAATCACTCATAGCAATTTTGTGTCCTAAAGGGATTTCATCTTCAGATTGAATGTTAACTGTCTTGTCATTTTCCATGATCCAGCAAGAGCAGTCCTGTTTTGGAGCGATTTTTTCAATAACAACTACTCCTACGTTGTCTTTTTCGTCGTGTATAATAATGTCTGTAGCCATAATGTTGTGTCGAATTGTTTGTTTGAAATTATGAAAATCTTATATATTAATCCGAAAAATTGACAAACGAATTTTATAAATTCTTAATAATTATACTTTAGAGGGGTTCTAGTCTTATGACAAAAATGACAACAGAAGAAGCTTTTGTAAAAGTTTTACAAATGCATGGTATTGAGCACGCTTTTGGAATTATTGGTTCTGCTTTTATGCCAATATCAGATATTTTTCCTGATGCAGGAATTACTTTTTGGGATGTAGCACACGAAACAAATGGTGGTTTAATTGCTGATGGTTACACAAGAGCAACAGGTAAAATGTCTATGGTCATAGCACAAAATGGGCCAGGAATAACAGGATTAGTAACTCCAATTAAAACTGCATACTGGAACCATACTCCTCTATTATTGGTAACACCACAAGCTGCAAACAAAACTATGGGTCAAGGTGGTTTTCAAGAAGTAGAACAAATGAACTTGTTTAAAGATATGGTTTGTTATCAAGAAGAGGTTAGAGACCCTTCAAGAATGGCAGAAGTTCTAAATAGAGTAATTGAAAAAGCAATAAGAGGATCAGCTCCTGCACAAATAAACGTTCCAAGGGATTATTGGTGCCAGGTTATTGATATTGATTTACCACCAATTGTTAGATTAGAAAGACAAGGCGGAGGTAACGAAGCAGTATCAAAAGCTGCTGAGTTATTATCTAATGCAAAATTTCCAGTAATACTGTCCGGTGCCGGAGTTGTAATTGGTGGAGCTATTGATGCAACTAAAAATCTTGCTGAGAAATTAGATGCACCAGTATGTTCTGGTTATCAACATAACGATAGCTTTCCAGGAAGTCACCCATTAGCAGTAGGACCTTTAGGTTATAATGGTTCTAAAGCTGCAATGGAATTGATTTCAAAAGCTGATGTTGTTTTAGCACTAGGTACAAGATTAAATCCATTTTCAACTTTACCAGGATATGGAATTGATTATTGGCCAAAAAATGCAAACATCATTCAAGTAGATATTAATCCTGATAGAATTGGTTTGACTAAAAAAGTAACAGTTGGAATTAGTGGTGATGCAAAATTAGTCGCAGAGCAAATTTTAGCAAAACTATCTTCAAACGCTGGAGATACAGATAGACAGGCTAGAAAAGATTTAATTCACCAAACAAAATCTGCATGGTTACAAAAACTCTCAAGTTTAGATCATGAAGATGATGATGAGGGAACAGTTTGGAATAAAGAAGCTAGAGAAAGAGATTCAGATAGAATGTCACCAAGACAAGCTTGGAGAGCAATTCAATCTGGTATGCCTGATGACGTAATTATCTCAAGTGATATTGGAAATAATTGTGCAATTGGTAATGCTTACCCAACTTTTGAAAAACCAAGAAAATATTTAGCCCCAGGTTTATTTGGACCTTGTGGTTATGGATTTCCATCTATACTAGGTGCAAAAATTGGTTGTCCTGATACTCCAGTAATAGGTTTTGCTGGTGACGGAGCTTTTGGAATCAGCATGAATGAGATGAGCTCATGTGCTAGGGAAGAATGGCCTGCAATTACAATGGTAATTTTCAGAAATTATCAATGGGGTGCAGAAAAAAGAAATACTACTCTATGGTTTGATAATAATTTTGTTGGAACGGAGCTAGACCCTGAATTAAGTTACGCTAAAGTTGCTGATGCATGTGGTTTAAAAGGTGTAACTGTTAGAACAATGGAAGAAACAACAAATGCAATCAAGCAATCTTGTGAAGATCAAAAGAAAGGAATTACAACATTTATAGAAGTAATTCTAAACCAAGAACTTGGCGAGCCATTCAGAAGAGATGCTATGAAGAAACCGGTAAGAGTTGCTGGTATCAACAAAGCAGATATGAAGAAACAACCTTCATTAAACTCTTAAAATCTTTTAAAAATTTATCAATTATCGTAAAGTCACTTCATGGAAGTGACTAACGATAATAGCTGTAGTTGGATTAATGACCTTAATCCAAGAACAAACATCAGGTCTCTTTTATCAAACGATGAGTGTGATTGGTTAATAATAGGAGCTGGTTATACAGGTCTGTCCGCTGCAAGAAAATTAGCTCAAATAAATTCAAATTTAAAAATTATACTAGCAGATGCTCAGTTAGCTGGTGAGGGTGCTAGTGGAAGAAATTCAGGTTATTTAGTTGATACAACACTGAATGATGGTTTCACATCAAATAAAGAACTGCAAAATTATAAAAAGAAAGCTGATATTTATTCATTAGGAATAGATGTGGTAAAAAAATTTATTAAAGAACATCAAGTTGATTGTGATTGGAATGAAAGTGGTAAATATTTTGCTTCATCAAAAATTGAAGATAAAAAAATTTTAGAAAATTTTTCAAATACATTAACTAAGTTAGGCTTTGAACACAGTTTATTAGGAAACAAAGAATTGTCTGAAAAATTAGGTACTAGTTTTTATAATATCGGACTTTACACAAAGGGTGGTATTCTACTACATCCAGGAAAATTAGTTAGAGCAATGGTTGATGTTCTTCCTACTAATGTTTTTTTGTATGAAAATTCTTGTTTATTAAATTGGTCTAAAAATAAAGATTTTATATCTTGTAATTTTAAAAACGGAATAATTAAAACAAAAAATATTATTTTTGCCACGAATGGTTTCTTGAAATCATTAGGTATAAAATCAAATTATAATTTTCCAATTACTTTAACTGCTAGTATGACAAGAAGATTGTCTGATGAAGAATTCAAATCTATTGGAGAACCAAAAGAATGGGGAGTACTACCTGTAAGACCAATGGGTGCAACAATTAGAATGACAAAAGATAGAAGAATTTTGATAAGAAATACTGCAGAAGTTCACAATCCATTTAGCATGTCAAATTCTACTCTTCAAAAAAGATCTTTAAATCAGAAAATTGGAATACAAAAAAGATTTCCTCAATTACCTAAAGATATAATCGAGTTCTCTTGGTCAGGTATTGTCTCAAGAACAAGAAATAGCTCTCAAATATTTGAAAAAATTGATGATAATATTTTTGCTGCTGGTTGTTATAATGGCTCAGGTATTGGTGTAGGAACTTTATTTGGTGAACAAATTGCAATTAAAGCAATTGGTGAAAATAGTTTAGAAATAGAGACTATCGAAAAAAGAAACAAACCAACTTGGCTACCTCCTGAACCTTTTTTAAGTTTTGGTGTAAGATTGAGACTAATTTATGAGAAATTTAAAGCAAAAACTGATGTTTAAATTTAATATTTGTTATCTGTCTTTTTTGTAATAATAACTTTAAAATGGAAAATATAAAAATAAATTCAAACAAAAATTTCGGATTAGTTTTTTTTATATTTTTTCTAATTATAGCCATTTATCCTCTTTTAAATAATGGAGATGTTAGATATTGGTCATTAGTCTTATCTTTAATCTTTCTTATTTTAGGCATAATTAATTCAAAATTATTGACACCACTTAATAAACTTTGGTTTAAATTTGGAATTTTTTTAGGAAAGATTGTTTCGCCATTGATTATGGGTGTTATTTTTTTTATCATTGTAACGCCAATAGCAATAATTATGAGAGTTTTAAGAAAAGATTTATTAGGATTAAAATTTGATAATAGTAATTCTTACTGGATAAAAAAAAATGAAACTAAAAGTACAATGAAAAATCAATTTTAAAATGGATTTTATTAAGGAATTTTGGGAATTTTTAAAAGTAAGAAAAAAATATTGGCTTTTACCAATAATAATAGTTTTGGCTTTATTTGGTGGCTTAATTGTTTTGACTCAAGGTTCTGCTGTTGCGCCATTTATTTATACTATTTTTTAAGTGACTAAAATTTTAGGTATATCTGCGTTTTATCATGATAGTGCTGCTTGTCTCTTAATAGATGGTAAAATTACAGCTGCTGCCCAAGAGGAAAGGTTCACAAGAAAAAAACATGACCCTAGTTATCCTAAAAATGCAATTAATTTTGTTTTAAATTTTTCAGGAATTAAATTAAGTGAAGTTGATCAAATAGTTTTTTTTGAAAAACCTTTCTTAAAGTTTGAACGTTTACTAGAAACTTACGTTGCATTTGCTCCAAAAGGTTTCTTATCATTTAGTAAAGCTATGCCTTTGTGGATTAAAGAAAAACTTTTTCAAAAAAACTTATTATTTAATAAACTTAAAGAACATGACGAAGATTATAAATCTGACAAAAATATTTTTTTCTCAGATCATCATTTAAGTCATGCTGCTAGTGCATTTTTTCCATCTCCGTTTAATGAAGCTATTATTTTAACTGCTGATGGAGTGGGAGAGTGGGCAACCACAACTGTAGCTATTGGTAAAGGCAATAATCTTGAAATAAAGAAAGAAATACACTTTCCTCATTCCCTTGGCTTGCTTTACTCTGCCTTTACTTATTATACAGGATTTAAAGTAAATAGCGGAGAGTATAAATTAATGGGTTTAGCACCTTATGGTAATCCAATTTATGAAGATAAAATTTACAAAATAATTGATGTTAAAAATGATGGAACTTTTAGACTTGATCAAAGTTATTTTAATTATGCAACTGGTTTAACAATGACAAGTAAAAAATTTCATATTCTGTTTGATTCTGAACCAAGGAATCCATTGAAAGATAAACTTACTCAATTTCACATGGATATTGCTGCTTCCATCCAAAAAGTTACTGAAAACATAATGATAAAATTATTAAAATCATTAAAAATTGAATATGGAATAAACAATTTGTGTATGGCTGGGGGTGTTGCGTTAAATTGTGTTGCAAATGGAAAAATTCTTGAAGAAAAAATATTTGATAAAATTTGGATACAACCTGCTGCTGGTGATGCTGGTGGTGCTTTGGGTGCAGCTTTAGCATTATGGCACCTGGAATTTAATAAATCACGTGAAATAAATCCAAACGATAGCATGCATGGTTCATATCTTGGCCCAGAATTTTCTCAAGATCAAATTGAAATACATTTAAGGGAAATAGGGGCAAATTTTGAAGTTTTAGAATATGAAAATTTAATAGAACTGACTGCTGATCTATTATCAAAAGAAAAAGCTATAGGTTGGTTTCAAGGAAGAATGGAATTTGGACCAAGAGCATTGGGGTGTCGGTCAATTTTAGGTGATCCCAGATCAGAAGCTACTCAGAAAAACTTAAATTTAAAAGTGAAATACAGAGAAAGTTTTAGACCTTTCGCACCTTCAATCCTTAAAGAAGATTTAAACAATTGGTTTGATATTAATATAGATAGCCCATATATGCTTTTAGTTTCACATATAAAAAAAGATAAAAAAATTGAAATGACAGAAGAACAAAAAAAATTATTTGGTATAGATAAATTGAATATCAAAAGATCAGAAATTCCAGCAGTAACTCATGTAGATTATTCTGCAAGAATACAAACCATAGATAAAAAAAATAATAGAAAATATTTTGATTTAGTCACAAAATTTAAAGAGAAAACAGGATGCCCTGTTTTAGTAAATACATCTTTTAATGTAAGAGGTGAACCAATAGTTAATACTCCTTTGGATGCATTTAATTGTTTTATGGGTACAGAATTAGATTATTTAGTTATTGGAAATTGTATATTAGATAAATCAAAACAAAATCTAAATCTTAAAAAAAATTATAAGGAAAAATTTGAACTGGATTAATTGATTTTATTAATTATTTTTTAAATTACCAATAATATGTTTAGCTATAATTTTATGTCCACCCGAATTCCAATGAATATCACAAATTATATGGTTTTCTTTGTAGTTTTTGATGGGGTCTGATGAAATAAAAAAATCTTCATTGGTATCTATAAAAGTGACATTATTTTCTTTTGACCAACTATTTAGCAAATTATAATGTTTACTTTGAATTTTATTATAATTACCCTCTAAAACATCTATAGCGCTAGGGTAATATACGATTAGTAGTTCAATCTTATTCATATCTAAAAAATTTTTTATTTTTGTTAAATAATTTAAAGTCTTAATTTGACCATTTATAGCCCAATCAGATAAATTTATTTCATCATTAAAAGCATACCCAAATCTTTCATAATCTAAAAATTTTTTAAAATTTTTAATTGAATTTTTTTTATCTAAACATAATTGGGATCTTTCGTTGACAGAATTCAAACCAAATATTTCATAGAATTTAAATACAAAAGAATTTTGTTTTAAGTAATTTTTAAAAAAATATTTAAAATTTTTAAATTTTACTTCCTCATCTGTATTCCATTTTCTAACAATATTTCCATATTTATCTTCTCGATAAAACAAACCTTCATCTTGTATATCTGATGTATCTATGAATAAAAAAATTTTATCAAATTTTAAATTTTCATTTTTAACAAAATGAATCATTTTTTTATAATAAATAGATGGCGAATAGCTAACATAACCAAGATTTAAATAATTGAAGTTGCTGTTTTGATTTTTAATATGATTTATAAAATGATCTTCAAATTTAATTCCAGAACCATAAACAAAAGAGTCTCCCATAAAACCTATATTTTTTTTATTATCGTCATAAGTATTGTTTGTGTTAATTCTCATTCCATATTGGTTTGTTACAACTTTGTATTTTTTCTCTCCCCAAAACTCATACACGTCAATATTAGGCGCAATTTCATGATGAAATTTTTTTGATTTTAAAGAGTAGTTCTTAGTTACACCTATATTTTTCTTAATATTTTCTGGTAAAAAAAAATTTATTAAAAGATCAAAACTAACTACAATTAGAAATAGTATGAGAGAAAATAAACATAATCTAATAATTTTATGGATTACGATCATCTTAATTTTCAAAATTATTTATGATATTTTTATTATGAATTTTTATGATTAATTTATACATTCAACATTTTCTTTTGTGAAATCCCAAAAATCTGCGTACATTCCATAGAATACATCTCTATATTTACAAATAATATCTAATTCATTTACTGTATCTTTTTTTTCATTCAAGTTGTAAGCAAATATTTTAAAATTATTTTCGATCAATTGTTTTTCAATATTTTTTCCAAATAAATTTTGCAATATATTAAAAATATTATTTTTATATTTTTCTTTAATTTTATGGGAAGCTGAAATAAATGATACATTATTTTCTTTGAGGTAAGTTATTGGATTTTCTATTTCATTTAAAAAATCAATATTAGCAATTACATTATAGTCTTTATTTCTAAATTTTTTTAGATCTTTACTATTAAATACTTCTATTAGTATTTTTGATTTATCTATATTAATTTGTTCTTCAATCTTTTCTAAACTTCTTAATTTATCTGTTATTAAAATTGCATCTTTATTTTTTTTAAACCAATTATTTATTTTTAAGTAATTCAATCCCTGCTGTCCATTTTTATAGCTTTCATTATTAAAGTCAGATAACAAAGGAGGTATTTCACCTTTATAATTTGTATTTTTTTTCCATTTTTTCCAATCATGTGTGGCAACAATATATCCATCTTTAGTAAGCTGCAGGTCAAGCTCAAACATTCTAAATCCCAAATTATAGTTGTGATTAAGAGCTTCTAAAGAATTTAAATACTTAACCCCATTAACACCGCCTCCAGCATGTGCAATAAACCTTTCTTTATCAGTTGAATAAATTTGAATATTGTTTTTTTTGCTTATATTTGGAATGTTAATATTTATATTGTTGTTATTTATTTTTAAATTATAGGATGTTTTGTCTTTTGCGTTAATAATTTTTCCACTCATCATGATATTATTTTTTTTAAATATTGTTAAAATATTATAATTAAACACTTCATCTTCTTTTCTGATTTTTCTAGGGGTAGCAGTCTCTTTTTTGTATTCATCATTTATAAAATTAAAATTTTTATCAAAAAGAAGATTAATGTATGAAGATATATTGTTATTTAGATTTAAATTAAAAACCTCATTTTTATCAGACTTTATAGTTAAATTATTATTTTTTATAGATATTACGATTTTTTCTAAAGGTTTATTATAGATTATATTCTCGTCATTAAATTTTGAAAAAAAATTTGAATTATTATTTATAAATTCATTTATATTTGAAATAGAATTATTTTGATTAAAAAATTCTACATTACTTTTTATTCCAACTGAGTCTAAAATTATATTTGCTATATCGAGTTGAGAAGGATCTTCATGAGAGATGATGTTGTTATTGGATATTATATATAAAGAACGTTCTGTTTTATTTATTTTATCATTTATTTGTTTTAACGATTTGTTTTTTGGAAAAAAATGATCTGGTACAATGAATACAGAAGTGTTTTTTAAAATTCCTTCATGTTCTAAAAAATTAATAAAATCTCCAACTAAATAATCTAATGATTTTACAGCATGCTCTACATCATTTTCATAATTATCTCCAATAATAGATGTCATTCTTTCATCTCTAATACCATTCAAATGAGTATTTATAGTTGCAGCAAATGTAACGAAAGATTTTTTTTCATCATTTAGTTTTTTTAAATTTTGTTTTAACTCATAAAATAAATCTTTATCGTGATAGCCAAAAGTATTAGGATAAATTTTAAATTTACCAGTAATTTTAGAATGATCTTTTAGATCAAATCCAATTGATTTTAATAAATCTCCAGTACCAACAAAATTGGACTCCCCAACAAAATATTCAATATTTGAATAATTAGATTCTTTAAAAACTTTGCTAAGTGTGTTTAAATTGATTTTCGAAGTATTTTGAAAAATTTTGTTTTTTTCAAATGGAAAATAAGCAGGCAATCCTGTCATTAAACAATACAGAGATCCTACAGACCAGCTACAACCATCAATGTCTTTAATTTTCTTAAAGTGCCATTTTTTTATTATCTTGTTAAGATTGGGTGTAAGTTCTGGAGTGTTAAAAATAAAACCATCGTCTACAGACTCTAGAGTAATTAATATTATATTTTTATCTGGAATTTCAAATGTTTCTATATTTTTTTGATATTTATCTAAATTATTTTTTATAATAAAATTTTTATAATTTTCTTCGCTGTTTGTTTTTGATTTTACATCATAAATTAAACTGCCATTATAAATTTTATTTACTTCATAAAGTTTATAAATTGCACTTTTGTTAGGCAGTGTAATCGACAAGAATACTAAAAAAAATAAGGGAAAATATATTATTTTTTTTATGAATTTTTTAAAATTAATTTTAACTATTAAATAAATAAGTATTAAAT